>MEUM01000086.1:11777-15295 GCA_001771735.1 Caldifarciminota bacterium RBG_13_43_14
AAAAATAGGATACCCACTTTGTCATTCCCCGGCTTGCCTGTCCTGAGTAATATCGAAGGAACCGGGGAATCCATACTGTTATCATTGCAAGCGAAAAGTAGCAATTTGATTCAACCATGAAAATCGAAGCCCAGTTCTACACTCAACATGATGATCATATCGAATGCCGGCTCTGTCCTCATTTCTGTAAAATAAGCGAAGGCAAGGTCGGCGCCTGCCGATGCCGCGTGAATGAGCAGGGCAAATTATGGGCGATCAATTATGGCGAGACAACCTCGATCGCCCTGGATCCGATCGAAAAAAAACCCCTGTATCATTTTTATCCGGGCCGGCAGATACTTTCGGTCGCGCCCAATTATTGCAATATGCGATGCCCGTTCTGCCAGAATTGGGAAATATCCCAGGAAAAAACCCCGACGCAATTCCTGGCGCCGGACACCCTGGTTAAGATCATGAAAGATCACGACTCCTTCGGCATATCCTATACTTATACTGAACCTTTTACCTGGTATGAGTATTTACTCGATGCCGGCGAAGCCGTACGCAAGGCCGGCGGCAAAAACGTTCTGGTCACCAACGGACTGATCAATGAAGAACCACTGCGCAAGTTGATCCCCTTGATCGATGCGATGAATATTGACTTGAAATGTGTGGATGAAGAAACCTATTCCAAGATTTTGTACGGCGATCTGAAAACCGTACAGAGAACCATCGAGATCGCGCATGATCATTGCCATCTGGAAATAACGAATTTGTTGGTCACCGGTCTGAACGACCGCAAAAAGGATATCGACGCCCTGATCGATTATGTAATATCCATCAACCCCAATATCCCGCTTCATTTCTCGCGCTATTATCCCAATTACCGTTATGATCAACCGCCCACGCCGGTTAAAAGATTAGAATACGCTTACAACTCGGCCCGGAAAAAAGGCATGCCCTTTGTGTATCTTGGCAATTTGCCATCCGAAGATGGATCCTGTACCTATTGCCCGAAATGCGGTAATTTACTAATTGAAAGAATGCGCTATCAAGCGTTAATAACCGGTTTAAAAAAGGATAAATGCAAAAAATGCAGCGAAAAGATCAATATTGTTATTTAAATAACTATTAACTATTCAACAAGGAGCTTTATGGCAAAAAGAAAATTATCAAATGTCACACTTGGCGTAATAATCGGCGGCATTATCGGTTCAGCTTTATCTTATCTGCTGTCAATGCCGTTTCCCAAAGGACCGGTCAAGAACCTTTTTTTCAGTGCTCTCAAAGTCGGTTTTGACACGGTGCATGTCAATCTTGGATTTTTCAACTTTTCGCTTGGCCTGGGTATTAACATAACCCTGCTTACAGTAATTTTCATCTTTATCACGATCTATCTTCTATATAAACTGTAGACCAGCGCCGGCGGCTAATCTTTTCTAAAAAAAATTCGATCAATTTTTAATGACTGAATCCCGCTTGCGGTAATTGTGTTATTTTTTCAACAGCATGTACAATCCAATTATTATAACAACCGCGCCAAATATTTTCTGCAATATAACGTTTGGCAGGTTTACGGCAATTTTTGAACCGACAAACCCGCCAACAAAAAAACCAATACAAATGAGCGCCGCAACCTGCAGATTCACAAAACCACTTTTAAAATATGTGTAAGCAGCTAAAAATCCAATTGGCGGCACCAATAAAGCAAGGGTTGTGCCCTGTGCCTGCTGCTGCGAAAAGCCGAATAAAAAAACCAATGCCGGTATTATGATAACTCCGCCGCCGATCCCGACAATGCCGCTTAAGGTTCCGGTGAACAAACCTAAAAGCAAAAATAATATTATTTTTACCATATTATGATAGTCAACTATAACAAATCACAGTATCATGTCAAGAGAACATGCTCTTTGTTAAACACTAATATCTAAATCCGAAATCCTAAACAAAACACAAATTCAAAATTCTAATAATCCAAATGTTTCGAATTTGGTTTTTTGATCATTAGAAATTGTTTAGTATTTAGTTTTTAGAATTTAGGATTTAAAAATCCAGTATCCAAACCCCAACCCATAACTCCTTCACTTTAAGTATTTTCCGCTTCCTCCATAGGCGGACAAGCGAGGCGAATCAGCCTTTGGCTGAAGGATTTGTATCGTATTTACTTTGTTTAAAATATGTATATATTTACTCATGTACTATCTGGGTAAGCGAGTCACCAAGAAAAAATTGATCTCAGTTAAAAACCCGTATGACGATAAGATCGTTGAAAATCTCGGGCAAACTGATACCGAAGATATCGCGGCGATAATAGCAACCGCACTCAAAGGTTTTCAGATCCTTAAAGCCTTGCCGGCCGGTGAGCGCTCCAGGATTCTCGAAAATACCGCCAACATTATCAGTGAGAAAAAAGAGGATTTTGCCCGGGCAATATGTCTTGAATGCGGGAAAACGATAACTGAAGCCAGCGGCGAAGTTGACCGCGGTATCAACACAATGCGCTTGTCCGCGATCGCCGCAACGCGGCTCGGCGGCGAGACAATACGTTTTGACCTGGGAGGCGTTTCAAAGAAAACCGGTTATTATACGCGCGTGCCGCTGGGCATAGTGCTGGCAATTACTCCTTTCAATTTTCCGCTCAATCTATCCTGCCACAAGATCGGTCCCGCGATCGCGGCCGGCAATTCGGTCATACACAAACCCGCGACCAAAACGCCGCTATCCGGGGTCATGCTGGCTGAAGCCTTGGTCAAAGCCGGTTTGCCGGTGGAATGCATATCAGTGGTGATCGGACCGGGCAGCTCGATCGGCATGGATATGGTAAAAAACCCGGCCGTGCGCAAGATCAGCTTTACCGGCTCGCTCGAGGTCGGCGAAAAGATCATGGCCAATTGCGGGTTAAAAAAAATCACCATGGAACTCGGTTCCAACTCAGCCGTAGTCGTGTTTAAAGACGCGCCGCTTGATCATGTCGCAAAAAAAGTACGCAGGGGCGGTTATACGCTTGCCGGTCAGGTATGCATATCGATTCAAAGAGTTTATGTTGAAGATCCGGTTGCCGATGAATTCATCCGCGCTCTTTCAATGGAAGTAAATCAGATAAAATACGGCGACCCCTTGCTCAAGGATACTGAAATGGGTCCAATGATCGACGCGGCGGCGCTTCAAAAAGCCGCGGATTTCTGTAAGGATGCGCTCGAGCGTGGAGGCCTAATAATACTTGGCGGGAAAAAACAAAAAAGTATTTTCCTGCCGACAATAATAATCAATGCTCCGGAAGAATCGTTGATCGTGCAGGAAGAGGCGTTCGCACCGATCGTGGTCGTTAACCGGTTCAAGGCTCTTGATGAAGCCATTGAAAAGGTGAACAACACCAGATACGGACTTCAGGCTGGTGTTTTCACGCGTGATATCAATCTCGCCATGGAATGCGCCCAGCGCATCGAGTGCGGCGGTGTTTTAATAAATGAAATGCCGACTTATCGTGTAGATAATATGCCTTATGGCGGTACTAAAGGCAGCGGTATTGGACGGGAAGG
>MEUM01000087.1:0-16544 GCA_001771735.1 Caldifarciminota bacterium RBG_13_43_14
CCAGCCGCGACAACGCGGCCGCCTTCATCCCCTCCTTCCGGACCCAGGTCTATTATCCAATCGGCACATTTGATCACTTCAAGGTTGTGTTCGATAACAACCACCGTATTACCCTTATCTACCAGCTTGGTAAGGACTTTGAGCAGCAACTTCACATCATGAAAGTGCAGACCGGTTGTGGGTTCATCAAGAATATATATAGTTTTGCCAGTCGCAATTTTTGAAAGTTCCTTCGACAATTTAATACGTTGGGCTTCACCGCCGGAAAGTGTCGTTGCTGATTGTCCCAGCTTGATATAACCAAGACCGACGTCATCAAGAAGTTTAAGTTTCCTTTTTATCTGTGGTATATTTTGAAAGAAAATCAATGCCTCGGCGATCGACATATTCAATAGATCATTGATATTCTTACCCTTGTATCTTATATCAAGTGTCTCCCGGTTGAATCGCTTGCCGTGACAGGCATCGCAGATAACATAAACATCTGGTAAAAAATGCATTTCAATACGCAGCATACCGCCGCCTTCACATTGTTCGCAGCGTCCTCCCGGCACATTAAAGGAAAAGCGCCCTGGTCTATAGCCGCGCATCTTAGATTCAGGCAGCTGGGTAAAAAGTTCCCGAATCGGTGTCCAGGCACTTGTGTAAGTTGCGGGATTGGAGCGCGGGGTACGGCCGATCGGCGATTGATCGATATTTACGGCTTTGTCAACGAATTCCAGACCCTGTATTCCTTTATAGGAACCGGCCGGATACTGCGAATCATAAAATTTTTGTGCCAGGGCTCGGTATAGAGTATCAACGATCAAAGTCGATTTGCCCGAACCCGAGACACCGGTAACAACGACGAATAATCCCAGCGGGATCTCGACATCGATCGATTTGAGATTATTCGCCGCCGCGCCTTTTATACTGAGACGCCGCTGGCTAAGTGGACGCCGTATTTTGGGGATTTCAATGCCTTCAGCGCCAGAAATATAACGACCGGTTACTGATTCTTGATTGCGCGCTATTTCAGCTGGTGAACCAGCGGCCACAACCCGGCCGCCGTTCTCACCGGCGCCGGGTCCGAGGTCAATAATATAGTCGGCACTCATTATTGTCTCAGCATCATGTTCAACTACGATCACGGTATTACCGAGATCCCTCAATGCCTTTAAAGTATTAAGTAACCTCCGGTTATCGCGCTGATGCAGACCGATTGACGGTTCATCCAATATATAAAGCACACCGACCAATCCGGATCCGATCTGGGTTGCGAGTCGAACCCGCTGTTCCTCGCCGCCAGCAAGGGTTTCAGTCATTCGGTCGAGGGTAAGATAATCCAGTCCAACCGCATTAAGAAAGCCAAGCCGGCGGGTTATTTCTTTGATCATTTCACCGGCTACTTTTGTTTCGTGATTGGTTAATTCTATCTTTTCAAAAAGCTGAAGTGACTCCTTGATCGCAAGTTTAGTAATTTCCGCGATGTTGTGATTATGTATTTTCACGGCCAAACTTTCAGGTCGCAGGCGTGCACCTTTGCACGCCGGACAGCGAGAAATCGTCATGAAATCCTCAATGTATTGCCTTACTGCTTCTGATGTGGTTTCCCGGTACCGCCGCATCAATTCGGGCACAAGACCTTCGAATGTCTCCTCAAATTGACCATGACCCGTACCGTCACGGCGCACATATTTTATCTTGATCGGTATACCTTCACCCAAGAGAATAGTCTTTTTGACTTTATCCGACAATTTCTTAAAAGAAGTATCCAAGCTGAATTTCATTTTTTCAGAAAGTCCGCGCATGATCGAAGTCCGCCAATTGCTCAGTTCGCCATAATGATGAATCGCCCCGCCACTGATCGATAAATCCGGATTTCGTATGACCTTATCAGGATCGATCTCCATCTTTGTGCCCAGACCGTCACAGGTCTCGCAGGCACCATAAGGCGAATTGAAACTGAACATGCGCGGTGATAACTCGGAATAGCTGATCCCGCATTTAATACAGGCCAATTGCTGGCTGAAATTAATCTCTTCCTTGCCATTAACAAGCACGGTAAGAATTCCATTCGCCTCCCGTAAACCGATCTCCATTGAATCGGCAAGCCGCTTATTAATACCAGTCTTTAGAACGATTCGGTCGATGACGATCTCGATCGTATGTTTTTTATAGCGGCCGAGTTCAGGTATGGTTTCAATATCATATATTTTACCATCGACCCTGGCCCGGACATAGCCCCGTCGTTTGAGCCGGTTCAGAAACTCTTTATATTCGCCTTTACGCCCGCGAACGACCGGAGCCAGTATCTCAATACGACTTCCTTCTGGTAATGACTTGACCGCGTCGACGATCTGATCGACGGTTTGAGACTCGATCTTTCTACCACATCGATGGCAATATGGAATTCCAATACGGGCAAAAAGCACCCTTAGATAGTCATAGATCTCGGTTACCGTACCGACTGTGGACCGCGGATTTCTTGCTGCACTACGCTGCTGAATAGCAATCGCTGGAGATAATCCGATGATCTCATCGACATCAGGTTTATCCATCATGCCTAAGAATTGCCGGGCATATGCTGATAACGATTCGACATACCGACGTTGACCTTCAGCATAAAGCGTGTCAAAGGCCAGCGACGATTTCCCGGAACCGGAAATGCCGGTTATAACTACCAATTTATTCCGCGGTATCTGAACATTGATATTCTTCAGGTTATGTACCCGGGCGCCTTTGACCAGTATTCCTTCGATCATGGGTCAATAATAGTCACGTTGCAAGGAGTGTCAATAATTTAAAACTCCAAAATACCTTCAGCCTCCTTTAAAACGGATATGTGAAGCTGATCCGCCTTGCTTGTCCGCCTATGGAGGAGGCGGAAAATGCCTAAAAAAAATAATACGTAATTAGTAATTGGTAATTATGTAATTAAGAAACTAAGTATATCAGGATACCAGAAGATCAGTAGGTAGTAGATCAGCAAAACAGAATATCAGAATTCAATTCCTGATGTGCTGGTGTCCTGATAATCTTCGTGCTGGTAATCTGATTTTCTGATCTGCTTAACCAGGTATTGACTCAACAGAATTACTCTTCGAGTAAGGTAAGGCTTTAGCCTTGCATGGGCAAACCTAAAGGCTTGCACTACGGGGCTCCGGAGGATATCCAGAAGTACATTTAAGGAACTTCTCGACAAGCTCGAAGAATACTCTATCAAGTATCATGAATCAAGGATCGGTTCTTATTGCGTTTAGCGTCAAGCGTTAGGCGCTACGGTCTTTATAGTTCTTACTATTTTTTCGCGTTACGCGCTACTCCCTCCAAAGGCGGGCAGGCGCTACGCGTTACGGTCTTTTCCGTTCATCTTGACTTAATTGCTTTTTTTCATAGAATTTTAATATGCGAGTAGTAAATAACCAACAGATGCAAATAATCGATCGCTGGGCGGTCAAGAAACTTGGTATTCCAAGTGCGGTTTTAATGGAAAATGCCGGTCGGGGTTGTGCCGATATTTTGAAAGGATACTTCGAATCAGAAAATCTTAATACCCTTATCATTTGCGGTAAAGGCAACAATGGCGGTGATGGTTTTGTCATTGCCCGTCATCTCATCAATCGTGGTGCGGTTGTCTCGGTTGTGCTTTTAGGCAAGGGTAAAGAATTAAAAGGTGATGCCCGCATTAATTATAATATCTGTCGTCAGACCGGCATCAAAATAATTGAGATCAAGACCGCGACCGCTCTTAAAAATATACTTAACCGTAACCAACCAGCGCTGATCATCGATGCAATCTTTGGAACTGGATTCAAAGGTAAAACTTCGAATTTTCATGCTCAGGTCTTTGAGTACATGAACGACTCTGATGCCTTCATTTTTTCAGTCGACATTCCCTCCGGGGTAATCGGTGATACAGGTCAATTCGATCGTTCCTGTGTGATCGCGGATGCAACTGCGGCCATATGCCTTCCAAAACGTGGTAATATGCTCTATCCAGGTCGCGAATTCTGCGGTGATCTGCACATCGTTGATATCGGCGTTCCGTATAATCTAACGGCTCATGGATTTCCCCAATTGATCGAATTTGAAAATATTGAAAGAATGTTACCCCTCCGTCCGCCCGACGGTAATAAAGGTACTTTTGGTCAAATCCTTGTTATCGCTGGAGCCCGCGGCTATGCAGGTGCCGCAGCAATGGCTTCCCAAGCAGCCTTGAAAACCGGTGCCGGTCTGGTAAGACTGGCCACACCGCTTTGCGTTGTTGAGGCAGTAGAAGCCAATACTATGGAGATCGTTAAAGTACCATTGAACGAAACCAAGAGCGGAACCATCAGCTCAACTGCTGTTGATCAGCTTAAAGTGCCATTATCCAAGAGCGATGTCGTCGTGCTCGGGCCAGGACTGACCACACACAATGAAACTGCTCAATTCGTAAAAAAGATCTTGCCTAAAATAAAAGTACCTTTGATAATCGATGCGGACGCCCTCAATATAATTGCAGGCGATATTGGAATACTTGAACAGATAAAAGCTCCCTGTATGATCACGCCCCATCCTGGCGAGCTCAGCCGCCTGACCGGACGCAAACCAACACAGATTAATGATCAACGTATCGATCTGGCTCTTGAATTCGCCACTAAACACGGTATCACGATCGTGCTTAAAGGCGCGCCCACGGTTATTGCGGGTCCGGATGGAGAAGTATATATAAATCCAACTGGTAATAGCGGCCTGGCCAGTGCCGGATCCGGAGATGTGCTGGTTGGAATGATCGCAGCTTTTCTTGCCCAGCAGAGCCCGATCCGAGACGCAGCGCAACTCGGTGTGTTCATGCATGGATTGACCGCTGATCTGATCGCCAGCGATTCTAATGAATATTCAATAATTGCTGGTGATCTATTAAGTAATATTGGTCGCGCCTTTGATTTTATTTTACGCCGTTCATTCATTGAAACGAAAAAGAATGACTGATCTTTTAGTTTTTCTTTTTTTTACCCAGATCATCAGCCCTAATATTTTTTATCAGGATAATTACCGGATCATACCACCGCTTGGAAGGATAAAATCGATTGCGGTAACACCGTTCGAGGTGATTGCGGTCAATGATGATTATCTTTTGATCTTTGACCGCAATCCATTCCAGATGAAATCCTCTTTCAGCTTTGATCAGCCGATCGAGCTGGTCGGTTTTGATGAACAATATAATGAAATCTGGCTCAGCGGTCGAAAGAAAATGCTGCGTTTCAATACGCACAGTTCGATACTTTATGAATATATGATTACTGAAGATATCGGGCGCTTCGGCATTGCCGAAGATTATATTTACGTTGATGGTGTCAATGACTATAGTATCGAAAAAAGGACCGGTGCCGTAAAAAACCTCAGTGCTTTTCCGGGAACGGTCAAATGGTTTCAAAAGACCGGTGATACTGACCTTAAAAAATATCCGTGGTTATCACCCTATGTTTATTTTGATGATATGTCCCGTTCGCAGGTCCCCAATCAGAGCTTTCCGATTACCGCGATTGCCGATGGCGGATTGGAGATCTTTGTTGGCACGGATCGTTATGGCCTATTAAAATACAATTCTATTAGCTGGCAAAAGGAGCGCTCAGTATTTGGCCCGCTCGGTATCAATTTACGTCAGGTTCGTAGATTCGAAGACAAAATATATTTTATATCGGAATCGGGCGTTTCTATTCTTCCCCAGGGGGCAAAGGACTGGCAGTACTTGCGGACCAGAGCTCATCCTTCCGGTTTTCAAATATACAAGGGCACGCCGGTATTTGGATTGCGCATGAACCTTTTCAGTTTTGAAAATGGAGTCTCGATCACGCTCAACAGCACCCCCAATGAGATTATCGCCCTTGAAGGTGATAATAATAATTTATATATCGGTACGACCCAGGGAATGTTCGCCTTGACCAAAACATCCGGTAAACTAACACCCTTCGGGCCATCCAAATATTCGGTATACGCGATCTACCCGGCCTATGACCGCATTCTCAGCGGCGGCGAGTTTGGATTATACAGTTATGACCGCAATGATAAGTCGTGGACTCAAATTATGCCGTTCGGTATAAAAGATATCGTCAAATTCAAAGATGAATATTTTCTGTTAGGCTTGAATAATCAGCTGATCAGATATAAACCGCCGGAAGACATCAGCGATGCCGATACTAACTGGGTAATGCTGCCGTATTTTAATATCTATGATATCGATGCCGATAGTGATGTAGTCTATTGTGCATCGTATGCCGGTATCTATTATTTCGAACCCGAGAGCGAACTGTTCAAAGTGATATATAATCTACCGCGCATAAAATATGATCATGTTTTTGTTGTCAACCAGAATATCCTCGCCGTTTCAAGCAAAGGCATTTTCCAGTTACCAAACCAGAAGCGGGATTGATCCCCGGTAAGGCATAATTTCCATGGATGAAAAAAAAATCGGTTTTTTAGATCATCTTGAAGAACTCAGAAGACGCATACTGATATCGATCTTACTGGTATTAACTTTTTCGATCGTTGGTTTCATCTTTGCCGGACGCATAATCGATGCAATAATTACAATCGGCAAACTCGATGCCACTTATTTCTTTGCGCCGATCGAAGCCTTTACCGCCCAATTTAAGATCGCATTGTTCTTTGGTTTCACAGTTGCATTCCCCTTTCTCCTTTATCAGGTCTGGGCATTCATCGGCCCCGGACTGACCGGCACCGAGCAGAAGATTAGTTTAACATTTATTTTAAGCGGCGTAATTCTTTTCATGATCGGGATCGCCTTTGGATATTTTATAATAATACCGTATGGTTTGATGTTTCTTTTTTCTTTTACCTCGGACAATGTACAGCCCCTTATGAATATAAGCAAGTATTTAAACTTTTTCGTTTGGTGCATGCTGGGCACCGGCATATTATTCCAGCTCCCACTTATTGTATTTTCGCTTATAAAATTAGGTATTGTGGATGCAAAGACAATTTCCCGTCACCGCGCCGAAGCCATTGTCGGTATCATGATCTTATGTGCGGTCATCACACCAACCGGTGATTTCTTTACGCTGCTTTTGATCTCCATCCCGCTGGTATTATTATTTGAGATCGGTATATTAGCGGCCCGACTAACCACCCGGAAAAAGAACATCAAAGCTCATGACCATTAAACCATTCAAGCCTTAAAGGCGTATAATTAATCAAAGGAGGTCAGATGAAAGTACGATTTTTCCTAACCATACTACCGCTGTTCGCTTTACTGGCGGTAAATTGCGGCCAAAATGATGAAGCGGACATTGAATCATTACTTGAATCATCATGGTTTGTCAGTGACGGCGCTATTCGAACTGCCGATGACTCCACTGACGTACCCCAGGATTATCCGTTCAACGGGCTCTTAGCCGATACAATACCCTATGTTAGATGGGTACGCTGGATACAAAGGCCGATCACGCGCGAATATGAAATTGTTGTTAATGGCGATAGTGCCGATGTCTTGATCATGGCCAAGCTGACCGGTACGCCACCTGGTTATGGGTTATTTGTGAATAATAATCCATTGGAACCTATCTATAATCGAGTTATATCGGATACACTTATCCGTCGGGTCAAATTGTACAAAGACGGGAATCGCTGGCGTATTGCCAGCCTGACCGCAGCCGATATTCACACGCTCGATACCAATAATCCGGTGACGATCGAAGAAATAAGGGCATCAGTACCACAACGCAATTATGAATTCATTATTCGCAGCGCCGATACATATTTTGAGAAAGATGAACTACCGATCTTTTATCCTTCAGATACGATTATTGTCACCGTGACCTGCAGTGGTCAGAATGATTCCACCTGGGCATTCCTGCACCATGGCACAGGTCACCGACCGGGCTTTGGCATTCACATCCGTCAACCTTTTTATCGCGAAACCACAACTACTTTCAGCCGCACCTGGGTGATCGCTGAGGATAATATCGTTAATACACCGGCCGTTCGTCATAGCGCGACCGATGTCTTGGGCTGGGAAACGCTGTTTGGCGATTCAACCGCTACGTACTACTCCCGTGCCTGGTGTTTCCCTTATATTGTAATGGAAGCAAATGAGACATTGCCGGAAGACGAAGAATAGGTAAAAAACAGTAACACAATTATACTCTCCTCTCCTTATTCCTCTCCCCCTCCGCCGAAGGCGGACAGGCAAAGGGGGAGAGGATCAGGATGAGGCGGGCAAGCATTACCCGATTTCGCGCTACGCTTATTTATCTTGACTTTTAAATCCATGGATATATAATACGCAGTGAAAAAAGGGGCCGTAGCACAGTTGGGAGAGCGCTTGACTGGCAGTCAAGAGGTCACGGGTTCGAATCCCGTCGGCTCCATAAAAAAAATAGCAGATTGGAGGTAAAATGAAAAACCTTACGATAAACCTATTGTTTTGCTTAATCATAGGTTTAATTATCGCTGGCTGTACGCCGACCCAGACGACAAAGCCACCGGTCAGCAATGTAACTACTGAAGATACCAAAAAGGAAGCTGAAAAGTTATATTCGATCGGGTTCGAATACCTGAAGCATCAAAATTATGACGATGCCATAAAAAACTTCAATGAAGCGGTTAAATTATACCCTAAATATTTTGCCGTTTATATTGCTTTGGCACAGACCTATCGTGCTAAAAGGGATATTGTTTCAGCCGAATCAGTTTATAATTATGCAAAAAAAATTGATCCGCGCGATACCCGGCCTTATGAAGGGTTGGGCGCTATCCATACTGAAATAAAAAACTTTGGCGAGGCAATTTCCGAGTACAGTACCGGGCTTATGATCGATTCAACAAATGTCAACTTGCTCAATGGACTGGGTTATATATATACCAAAATGACCGAATTCGATAAAGCCCTTGCCTATTATTATAAAACCTTAAAATTTGAACTTGAGAACCTTACCGCGATGTTCGCGATCGCCAATATTTACAAGGATAAGAATGAACCGGAAAAAGCAGTTGAATATTTAAGAGAGATTGTTCTAAAAAAACCAAAGAATATTGATGTTCGGAAAAAGTTTGGCGAGGTCTTGATCGACCTTAAGAAATACCCGGAAGCCGCCGAGCAATTTAAATTGCTGTTGGTGGAAGATCCGAACAATTCATATTATCATTTGCAGCTGGGCATGATCTATGTCCGTCAGAAGAAATACAAGGAAGCCAAAGCTGAATATAATATGGCCAAACAGCTTGATCCAGGCAGTGCTTTACCTCTTTTCTATCTAGCTGATCTTGAGATCTCGCTGGGTAATTACAGTACGGCTGAAACCATGATCAAAGAGGCACAGACGATAGATCCTAATAATGCCTATAGCTGGTTCCTGCTCGGTGATATCCATGAGCGCCGCGGTTATTCGACCAAGGTAAGCTGGGACAAGAAAAAAGCCGCCGGCAATTGCGGTACGCTTAACACTGCCATGAGTTATTTGAACACGGCGATCAACTACTATTCAAAAGCGGTCGATGATGACCGTTTTGGATATTATGCGCGCAATGAGATCTCCCGCTGCCGGAACTGGATAAAGGGGCTTGAAGAGGATAAATGGTTTTATTGTAAAGGAGGGAAATAATGAATAACCGGGGAGTTAGTGGTTTTGGTGTAATCATTCTTATAATAATTCTGTTAATAATCGGTTACATTGCCTATCAAATCGGTCGTGTTCATTTTACCTACGGTTCGATCAGCGGAAAAGTAGAGAACGCAGCCCGGGTCGGCAGTACAATGGACGATCAGCAGATCGTCAACCAGCTGGTGCGAGAAGCCGAGGAAATCCATGTCAAACTTTCACCCGACTCGATTTTTATCGATCGTTCACTACCCGATTCCTTTCGCGTTTATGTTACCTACCGTGATTCTTCCGATGTATTTGGTGTCTTCACCTATCGTCGTCATTTTATAATTGACAAAGTGGTCGGGATGAAATTGCTTTAATGCTTAAAACCCAGGTATTGCTGCTTAATCAAAATTACGAACCCCTGACTGTTTTAAGAGCGCGCCGGGCATTGACCCTGTTATTACTTGGCAAGGTCGATCTCATTGAACATGAGAACGGCAAATGGATTCACGGCATACGCATAAATTATCAACTTCCTTCAGTGATCAGGCTGCGTTACTTCGTACGGATCAGACGCAAAGAGATCTCCTTGACCAAGAAGAACATTATTAAACGCGATAATCATCAATGCCAATATTGTGGAAAAAAGACCGGGATGATGACCACTGATCATATCATTCCTAAAGCGCTCGGCGGTGGCGATACCTGGGAAAACCTGGTCTGCGCCTGCCTCGAATGCAATAACCGGAAAGGAAATCAGGACCTTAAAGTAATCGGGATCAGATTGCGGCGTAACCCGAAAAAACCTAATTACTTCACCTTCGTGCTCAATGAACTGGAAAGTCCCAGCACCAAGTGGCGCCCGTTTCTGTTCCAATCTTGACCGCGATCTCAAGAACATAACTGACTTTTTAATCATATCATCGGTTGTATACTGGATGTAATGAGAAAATATCAATTTTATATCATTTCGGCATTATTGATTGCGGCGATCGCCGGTAACACCGAATCCGTTTTGATCGAAGCCGAGGGTAACAACTTTTTTTCCGATAATTATCTAAGTGGCTTTTTAAATCGTAAACGCCACCGGGATATTGAATCAGTAATTCAAAAGATCCTATATCTTTATAATAATACCGGATACCCGTTCTGCCGCGTTGAACCTGAAGTCGTTCGGGAAACCAGTGAATCAACCAAGATCATTCTTCATATTCATGAGGGCGCTCATGTGACAATAACTGATTACCTATATAGCAGCACCGGCCGCACATCGGATCGTATCTTGAAAAAATTTGCCGGCGGTAAAACCAACTCTCCCTTTTCTCTTCGCATCGTCAATAATATTAAGAACAAATTGCTCCGCACCGGCATCTTTGAAAAAATCGTTGAAAATATCGTTCAACAAGAAGATCGATATTATTTGCGTGTCGATATTCAAGAAAGAAAAAGTGATTTTATTTCGCTGCTCGGATCTTACGGTGAGGATAATCTGAACATATTTGCGTCGATATTTACCCGCAATCTGCTCGGCACATTGCGCGGTCTCCAGTTCGATTATGAACAGGAGAAGACCTTTTCTCTGTTTTATCATGATCCGATCTCGATAATTCCGATCACAATCGATGGAAAATTTTCGCTCCTTACCGAGGATAGCGCAAGATTGACTGAATTCGGAGGCCGGATATTAGTGCCGGTGAATCGATTCATCGATATCGGGATATCATCCGGCTATGAATCAGCCAGCAATAAGATTGACACAAACGCTAATTATCGCAGTAATTCCGCAGGTTTAACCGCGATCTTGCATTACCAAGATCCCCTTATATCGCTCGAATCCAATGCAGACTTTGATTACCTTTTCAGAACCATTGATCGCAGGCGCTTCTTGTATAACGGATCGATCGACATTAAACGCCTGCTGATCGCCTTTCATTATCGTTTCGTGTGGACCGATTCGTTCAACTATTTCGATTATTATCGAATTGGCGGCGCACATAATCTGAGAGGCTATCGCGAAGACGAATTTTTCGCCCGGAAAGCACGCTGGTTCACGATCGAATATCACCGGCTGCCGGTTTTCCCGATGATCGATATCGGTTATGTTAATGACGATTTTCTCTTTTCTTATGGTTTTGGGATAAAAGCCCAAAATCGTCTTGCCGATGCGACCCTGATCGTCGCCTGGCCAAGGGCAAAAAACTGGCGGGAAGGAAAGATCCACCTGCTTTTGATCACCGGATTCTAACTGGGACGTTTTCATTTTTTCTCTCTTGCTAAGCCGTCAAGATTTTGTATAATTACGATATCTATTGATAATAAAATAAAATGCTGATAATATTTTTATTGAATTTCACCGTTCCGATCGATTTTCCGATCAGCGAACATTTCGAATACTTGCAGGTTCGCGGATTTACTGAACAGAATTTTATCCAGCCGAACAGTATTCATTTTATTAATGATCAGATCAATGGTTTATTGATCAGTGACTGGATGTGGAAACCGGCTGACCGCCAGATCATTGGTTATTTTACCAAACTGATCACCAAGCCCGAAAGTTTTTCATATCTGCTTGGGATGAACGCTCATTACTCAATGGATGATCTGTATGGAGCCATGATCGATATACGTACCAGCGGTAGACTGGCCAATAACGTCGGCTTCAGCCAGGCGCTCCGGATCAGCCGGACCAATGTCGTCGACCGCACTGGACCATACCCATGGAAGGATCTCCAGGCCTATATAAGCGAAGGTACGATCATCGTTGATCCCGGTCCGGTCAGCTGGGAGATCGGTCGCCGCAATTTGAATTTATCCTGGTTCGATAATACCAGTCTGATACTTTCTCCAGCCAGTGAAGGTTATGATGGAATCCTAATGACAATAAACGGTTCCTTCTATGAATTCCACAGTTTTTTCAGCATGCTCGATGCAAGTGACAATAGATTTATCACCCTTCACCGTCTTGCTTTAAGAATCACGAATAGTATCAATATTGGATTCAGCGAAGCCTTGCTTTTCAGCGGTAATTTTGAACCATTATACATGAATCCTTTCGTACCTTATTACCTTGCTCAATGGGGTATGAGAAGGGACGATAATATGATGTGGATGCTCGATGCCCGGGTCCGCATTTTAAGATCCTATTTATCCGGAGAGTTCCTGATCGATGACTATATGTACGAATCCGACCCATACCCGGATAAACTTGCTTACCGCTTGCAGATAAAATCATTCCCGGTTTATCCGGTCATGGTCAAAGCAGCGTACACAATGGTCGACAAGTGGGTTTATACTCAGCGCTACCCGCAGAATGTTTATGAAAATAGCGGCTTACCGCTTGGGTTTCCCCTAGGTAATGATGTTGATCAGGTCTCGATCACAATAAAATATTTTACCGACCGTAATATTCATCCTTCATTGAACGTTGATCTGGTGCGTAAAGGCGAAGGTTCGATCTATTTACCATTTGAAGAAGAAGGGGGCAACTGGCAACCGCCGTTCCCTTCAGGAGTCGTCGAACAGCAGTTGAAATTATTTGCCGGTATTGACATTGTTCTGTTAAGAGCTTTTTGTCTGCAGTCCAAAATCGGCTATCAGTGGATAAAAAATACCGATCATCAAACCGGCAACAATTCAGGAGATGTTCTTTTTAACGCAAAGATCTGGGCTTTTCTATAACACTTACCAGAATCAGAATTAATGCCGGAAGTGTCTCATACCGGTAAAAACCATCGCGATATCATGTTCATTGCAGGCATCGATCGATTCCTGATCACGTTTTGAACCACCGGGTTGAATAACCGCTTTGACACCGGCTTTTGCCGCAGTATCGATACCATCGCGAAAAGGAAAGAAAGCATCCGATGCCATTACTATATTTCCCTGATTGGCGGCGGTCTGAGCCGCGATCTCAACTGCACCAACCCGCGATGTTTGACCGGCACCGATGCCGACCGTTCTTCCTTTCACCGCAAAAACAATGCTGTTCGATTTTGTCCATTTAACGACCTTCCAGGCAAATTTCAATGCCTGGGTCTCATCATCGGTCGGAGCGCGTTTAGTGACATACTGCCAATCACCCGGTCTTCCGGTATCCTTGTCTTGGACCAGTATCCCCCCGAACACCGAACGTTGATTTGTTCCTTCCAGAAGATCGGGTGCGATCTCAACCAATCTCAGATTTTTCTTGGCCTGTAATATTTCAATCGCCCGGTCATCAAATCCCGGAGCAATGATTACTTCGAAAAAGTATTTGATGATCAATTCGGCGGTTGCCGGTTCAACCGATCGGTTCAAACCTACGATTCCGCCGAAAGCCGAAACCGAATCGGCGGTATAGGCCCGTTCAAATGCTTCGGCTTGATTGCTGCCCAGGGCAACACCGCAGGGGGTTTGATGTTTAATGATCGCGCCGGCTATATCATCTTTGAATTCTGAAGCGGCACTGATCGCGACTTCGGCGTCGAGCAGATTATTATATGAGATCTGCTTGCCGCCGTGGATCTTAAAACCGCCCTGTTGAATCGGATTCAGGAAAAAGGCTGCTTTTTGATGCGGGTTTTCGCCATAACGCATTGGGATGAAGAGTTTTGCCGCGTTGGAGATAAAAATGCGATCCGAGAATTCTCCGGCGAAGTAAGAGGCGATTATTGTATCATACCAGGCGATATAATCAAATGCCATTCGGACCAGATTCAAGCGATATTCTTCATTGAACTTATCCTCTTTCAATGCCCTAACAATATCTGCGTACTGATTAGGGTCATATACTACGCCTACTTTTTTGAAATTTTTAGCACCCGCCCGGATCAATGTGACACCGCCGATATCGACGAACTCGATCATCTCATCAATCGATTTTCCCTGCTGGTCGAAAAACGGATACAGATTGCAGATCACGAGTCCGATCTCGCCGGTTTCCAGGATCTCGCGGGCAATACGCTGGCTCAGGGTTTTAACCCGTTCACTTTCACTGCCGCCGGTATAATCACTGATCTTAACCGCTTTGATGCCATTGTCTTCTAAAAGTTTATGAGTACCGCCGGTCGCGATCATTTCAAAACCCAATCGGTCAAGCTCCCGGCATAATTCAACGATACCATTCTTATCCGCGACCGATATAATTGCTTTTTTATTTATCTTATCGCTCATTTTACGCTCCATATTTTTTTAGTTTTAATGCATTAGCCAGAAGGTTTGGCATGACATCCAGCGCCCTCATTTGTCCCAGAAAACCGACCGCGCAGTTCCTTTCAGTAAATCGCTTATGCTCCGGGAACAGATATTGGGAATTAATGAGTATTGGATTGGGATGCCATGAGTGAGAGTGCAGGCGAGTCGGGGTCGAATGATCAGACGTGATACATATCACATCTGGTTTGATTTTTTCTATTTCAGGCAGGTATTTATCGAATTCTTCCAGCGCCTTTATCTTCTCTTCTTGTTTACCATCTTCACCCGCCTTGTCGGTCGCTTTATAATGAATAAAAAAGAAATCATATTTCAAATAATTTTCTTTCAAAGACTTTACTTGATCACTGATCGTTTCGCCCGCTTTCAGAATATCCATGCCGACCAGTTTCGCCAAACCGCGATACATCGGATAAGTGGCGATCGCGGCCGGTTTGATACCGAATTTATCAACCATTGAAGGCAAATTTGGATTGCGGGCATAACCCCTCAATAAGAGATAATTAGCTTTTTCTTCGTCTCTCAGCGCTTCGGCTGCTTTCTTAATGAATTTATTTATAATTTCAGCGCTTGTTGCAGCTTCTTTTTCTTTGGGTTCGGCATAAACAATGGTTTTATTATCTTTCTGGGGATCCGCATCGGTTAATTGATCGGATAATCCAGCTCCTTTAAAGATGATCACAAAACGGTGTTCTTTCGCGGGCGTGATTGTCAGTTTTATATCATTGATGTTTGATACCGCGGCCTGCAATTTTGTGCATAAACGACGGCATTCCTCGGTAGAGATACGACCGGCTCTTCGGTCGACGATCACATTATTTTTGATGGTCGCGAAATTCGCACGTATTGCCAGGTCGTTCTCCCCGATCTCAAGATCTATGCCCAATGCTTCCAGTACTCCACGACCAACTTGATACTTAATCGGATCGTAACCAAAAAGAGCTAGATGTGATGGTCCGCTGCCAGGTGAAATACCGTGGCCGATCGGTATAGTTCGGCCAAAACTGCTTTTTCTTGCCAACCGATCAAGGTTTGGCGTCTTGGCGAGTTCAAGCGCGGTCTTCGCCGGATCCGGGATATCGCCCAACCCATCAAGCACAATAAGAATAATATGATTTTCATTCGGGCTCAGCAATTCACCGATAATATTTTCCATTAATACTCCTTTCGGATAAACATTAATATAATCAAAAGCCGGTACTTAGTCAAGGCAACCCAAAAAAGACGGTAGCGCGAAGGAAATGAAGCAAATCAGAAAATCAGATTATCAGCACGGAGATTATCAGGATCTAATTTCTATTATATTCATCATTTACTTGAAACCTACGATGCCATTTCATATAACGGTTTGTGAGGTTTGTTCCCGTTTCATATTTTCACCTTTTTTATAATTCCGTTTTTCTCATCAATTTCAAAGTCTCCAAATACTGCAGGATCTTGTTTTTTCAAGATTTTTAATATTTCAATTACTACCCTTCTTATTTCCCACTGCGCATCGGCACTTCCTCTAAGTTCAATAATATGACGCCATTCTCTAAGGTTTGCGGTAACTACTATTTCACTTTCAACCGCATTAGGAAGAACAAACCTTGCATCTTCGTTTTTTATGCCTAATTTTTGCAGCTCGGCATAAATTTCTTTTGCTCTGTCCATAAAGTCAATAAAGAGAGTATGTGCCTCTTTATTACTTCTGACCGCTACTGGTTCAATATAATTTAAATTATGCTCATCAACATATCTCTGCGACTGCTGAGTATAAGAGCAAAGTCTGTGTCTAACTAA
>MEUM01000087.1:16560-20221 GCA_001771735.1 Caldifarciminota bacterium RBG_13_43_14
CTTGAACCTCCTTTAATTCTAAAAGATGCCCAGGCATGTTCTAAAACAGAGAGGTGGCCGCTTTTGATAAGCATTTTTATAAATTTCTTTTCGCTTCCTCTTTTTTGCTTTTCAAACGATAAATAAGCAGTCCTCCCAACGCTTTCTATCAATTTTTCTGCGTTTTGAGTAATGGAAAGAAGTTCAACTTTCATTGTAATTTCACCTCGTAAAGATAACTTTCACCCATGTCTTTGGAGTAAGAAGGGTTGTATTCTTGGGGAAATGCATAAACCACTCGCAAATCATGTTCTATTGATAACAGATTCAATGCCAAAGCCATCGGTTTAGGCCCTAGTGGAGCTACCGCTGTATTGTATCCTTTAAGATTGACAAAAATCTCATTCATAATCCTATAGCACTCAAAGGGATTTAAAGATGGTAAAAGATTTATATCTTGCAAAACATTAACTCTTCTCAGCACCTCTGCGTTTGCTAATAATGCCCTGTCTTGAAGCCCAGGGAAAAAAGATGGGAAACCTATTATTGGAATTACTTCAGAAAATTGCCATTTATCAATGATGCCTGATAATTTATGTCCTTCAAATCCCAGCACAGCAATAAGTGCATTCCTAAGATGAGGGTTCCATATCCCATTATATGCAGGCATAATCTCCGTTCCCCAAATATTGAATGACAAAGACGAAGGAGTATATTCAGAAGGAATAGTATTTATGATGAAAAAATGCCTCTTACTAAAATTTTTCACAATCATTTTTAGAAGGATAAAGAAAAAGGGCTTTGTAAAAGTTGATATATCAATACAAATTCTCTCAGCCACATTTATCTGGCTCAGCCTGTCATTAAAAAATTGTTCAGTTGCTCTTACAATATCCAAAAGAGGGTCTTTAATGTCTACAGAAACAAATTCTACATTCTTAGAAAATAAATTAGCCAAAATCTCCTTATTTGCCATCTGCAGTTTAATGCGTTCTTCTCGAATCTTTTTAATATCTTCTACATTCCGTACCGCTGTGATTGGAGGTAAATATGCATAATCAATAAAGTAAATATTATTTACACTTTGTGAAGCCTTTCTTATCTTCAGTCCTGCTCCAATGCACCTTCTTTCAAAGCTGATGCTTCCTATATAGAGATCAAAAGCATTTTCTTTAGTAGCTAGATATTCATCTAAATTATATATATTTCCACATATCATAGGTTAGCAATCTCTATTTGACTATAAAGGCTCTTATTTTTTTGAATTACAGACCTGTCTCTATATTTTACTACCAACTCCTTGATGTCTTTTTCTGATCCCCTTATAAGATGTTCTACATCCTTTGGGAGTAAACGCGTCCTGCCCCTCGTTCTATACGAAATTTGAAAAGCAGGGGCTAGAATTGGATGCAAAATGTGAACATCAGACAGAGGTTCTCCAGTCGTTTTTGGCTTCATAGGGATCTTTGTCTGCAGAACTGACCATCTATGAGCTACTACAATAATATTCCTGCAATCATCTCTAATGGCATCAGTTTTAGTAGTGAAGTAGGTAGGTTCAGGTTCTCTTAATAACTCATCTAAATAAAGTGCTCTTAAAAATGCGCCGGTATTGAGAGTAAAATAATAAATATCATTACCAAATCGTTCAATATTCTTAACCCAGGTATCAAGGAAATCCCAAGCTACCTTTTCCGCTGCTTTTCTCTGTGATTCAACATCTATTTTCAATGTCTTATTGGGAAAACTTCTATCTTTCGCGAATTCAACTGCGTTGTAGCAGAATTCCAAGAACCATAATGTAAACCCCCCGGATAATGCAGCGAATGTATCAAATCCCGCGTAGATTCTTCTTTTTCTATATTCATTTATCAGCTGAAAAAGGAGAGCAATCTTATTTTTTTCGTAAAGGTTGTGATAAGTTGTTTTTTGAGATGGATTTTCTATAAACTTTTTGGTCATTTTAGAGATTTCATCATCTGTGTATAGTTTTTCATTTTTAGTTTTCTTTTTTTGATATGCAATTCTGCGTTTTACAAGAAGCATACCTAGTTTTTCTATAAGAGGATTCTCATCACATTTCACAATATTGATTAGTTTGTCAGTGTCTCCAACACCATTTGATATTAAGAACTTTTCAAATCTTTTCCGATGTTCTAAATCGTTTCTCTTTCCATTAATAAGCCTTTTTGCCTCCTCTTCAGGAGTAATTGACTCAAGTAATTCTCTTATATTTGTTAACTGCCTATCTTTGAATAAAGCTACGGATTCAAGTCTTTTTTTCGCAACATCTAAAAGCAGTTTCTTATATTTAGCCTTGTTAGACCTAAAAATATGCTCCAAATCAATTATTTCAGCATCCCTGCCCATAATTATAAAGTCATCTGGATTTAATGTCTGAAGGGATGTAATTCCATACCTTCTTGAGCTTATTTTGAATTCTACGAATCTGTCTCTTTCTCGGATCAGGGAGTTAACCAAAATTCTTTGATGTTCATCAATTCTTTCATATTCGTCGAGCAGTATGTAAATCTTTACACCACTGAACTCTTCTACTTGACTCTTCAAAACTTCTGCGAGGTTGAAAAACAACCTAACAAGTCCACCTATTGTAAATTCTTCTGATTTTCCAGAAAGACTTTCAGCCGTATTTACATTAAGACTAAGCAAATAGGAATCTATCTGTTTTTTCTTTTCAGAAAGATATTCCAAAATATCAGTAAACTCAGCCGTGATAGAAATATCTGAACATTCTTTTACGCAATCCGTAATCTTCGATTCTATCTCATCTTTTTTCTCGGTATCAGCGATGTTTCTTATAAGTTCTGTAATTGAACTGATAAATTTCATTGAGATTTCTAAATCTAAATACAACTTAGACAAAATGTGTTCTTCTTCTTTAGTTTTCCACTTAATTTTAAAAAGTCTTGATGGAATGTGTGTAAGTTTGCAGTATATTCCAAAATATCTAATTTCTGTCCCTATGACTTCCTTAATCCCATCGGAGGAGAATTTAAAGAACTCATTAATATCGGGGATATTACCTTTTCCTTGTTCAAAACAACTCCGCTGAACCTCAAAAGAAAGATATCTTAAAAGCATTGTTTTTCCAGTTCCGCTACCTCCATATAGAAACACATTTGGATAATCAAAGAATGTCGGTATTGAAGGCATAATTAGTTCCGAAAATTGGGCGTCAAGTTCCTCTTCTTTATAATCATCTGCCCATTTTCGCACAAATGGGTTTTTAAATTGAACAGGCTCCACTATGATACCTCCTACTTCTTTTAAAAAAAGCAAACCAACTTTTATCAGGATACCATATCACCGGCAGGGTATTATCCGGCGTGTTGTTGCATAAAATGACTGTCAGCTGGTCATTGTTGAAGCCCAGGGGGGCATCTTCTATTTCAGGATCACAAACACAAAGTTCAGCGCCGTATTTTTGGAATACTCGTTCTGCTTCTTTCTTTTCATTTGCTTCGGTGTATATCACTGATTTATCGGAAAAGCATTTATACTGATAATCCAATATCTCTCCGGCAACAATTTCAGATGTAGTCCCCTCTCTTATTGCCTTGATACCCCATTCTGTTGCGATTAATATGAAGTAATAAAAATGTATTCCAGGGTTCTCTTCTTTCCTTTTAGCAAGTTCAAACTCTTCATATTTTTTCAGCAC
>MEUM01000087.1:20231-21977 GCA_001771735.1 Caldifarciminota bacterium RBG_13_43_14
GATCCTATAAAATCTCCTACAATAATTATGTGCTTCCCATCCACAAAATCTGTGCTTCTGAGATCACTTATGCTTTGTTTAACTATTCTGTCCCCCAGCCTGTAAAAATGCCTTAACTCAGTACACCACTCGGCATCGCTTTCAGTCAATGGAATAAAAATGAAATGATTTTTTATAAAGGAATCATCAACTGAACAACGTAACTTGATTTCCACTAGCTTTATGAGTTCGTTAAATGTCGCTCTGCATAAAGCCTTCATTTCCTTTTTGCTGTAAAAAAGAATCTTAGGCAAAAGTTTTAACGCTGTTTTCTGTTCCTCTTCCAATTTGAAATTCATCAGCCAATTTTCAATTGTGGCAGTTAATCCAGCAATAAAGGGACTATTTATACACCACTTGCATTCGTGAAGGATCTTTATTTTTTCATATAAGTTCCTATATTTTCTTGCACTTTCATAATACTTATAATAGCAGTCTTCTGAAAATTCTATGTCTGAATCCCATTCATCGATCAATTCGGAGAGATTAATTCCATTACTCATGAAAGTTTCTCCTTTATTGATAGTGCGATTTTAGATGTGAGCTGCGGAGGGACTGCATCCGCAACTTGTTGTTGCTGCGAACTCAAACCGCCGTAAAATATATACCAATCAGGAAAGGACTGAAGTCTCGCAGCTTCTCTTACAGATAATCCTCTGTCCTGTTCAGGATGAATCAGCATATTTTTCCTGAAGTTGCTAATCACAATTGAAGGCTCTTCCCACTTTAACCTTTTATATATTCCGCCGTGACAGTTACTTTTATTTTTGTAATTTTTCATCAAACAAGCAGGTATATCCTGCCAATTACCGCCAGGCGGGATAAGTTTATAGCGGCTGACAATTAAATCACTATTTTTAGTCACGCAGTTATTCAGGCAGTAATTGTTATTCCAATCTTTCCGCATTTCTTTTTGATATTCAGAAAGCTTTGAACCAGTATGACGATACGGCAGTGAATCAATATTGTTCCCATTCTCCAATAAAGTCAGATCAGAAACAGCATTATGAACTGTTGTATATGGTTTTTTTCCATCCCCGCAGGAAGGGGGCGGAAACTGAAATTTGACTACCATTCTGCTGCCTATAAGAAAAAATCGCTTTCTCACTTGGGGAACGCCGTAATCCGCAGAATTTATGATATCCCATGTACATAAATATCCTAGATCACTGAGTTCTGAATTTATAATTTCTATTACTTTCCCTTTTTCAAAACTCGCAATGCCTGAAACATTCTCAAATAATATCCACTTTGGATATATTTCTTTTACCGCTCTAAGAAATTCCTTAAAAAGATGATTTTTAGGATTATCTGCTGTTCGGGTTTTCATATTAGAAGTTGAAAACCCTTGACACGGCGGCCCGCCCAACAGAATATCAATTTCTCCTCTCTTCAATCTAAATTTTTTAAGGGTATCAGTAAAGTTTATTTGCGATATATCTGAAAGTATTACTTCCCTATTCCTTCCATTCCGATTCATTCTGTATGTCTCTGCACTGCAGATATCATTCTCAACAGCAAAAATAACTTCAAAACCAGCATTTTCAAATCCTAATGATAAACCGCCGGCACCAGCAAATAAATCTACAGCTCTTAAATTAAGATTTTTCTCTCTCATGTACTTTTTGCCTCGGATTTTATTTTTCTATAAAATATGCATATATTATTAAGTATGCATTCACTGCACAGCGGTTCTTTATTTTTACA
>MEUM01000087.1:22022-34372 GCA_001771735.1 Caldifarciminota bacterium RBG_13_43_14
CCAGGGAGTTCAAGGAGTTTATCGTCTACTTTAGGAATCTTGCCGCCGAACTTTTCTACTATTACCTTCGCAACTGATTTTAATCTACGTGCTCTATATTTCAGTCCCAAAGGTTGAATAACTTTAGATATGGAAGAAATTCTTGCTTTTGAAAGGGACTGCGGCGAAGGCCAATGTTGTATAAATTTTTCATAGACAGATTTTACCTTTTTAACATCGGTTTTTTGTAAAAGGATCTCTGCAACTAATATCTTGTATGGTTCATTCGTGTCCCTCCAGGGCAAACGCCTTTCATTCATAGTATACCAATTTAGAATAGACGTTTGAAATCTCTTAACTATTTTGTTCCTCATTACCTAAATATTCTACACCTCATTTATTTTACTCATATTTTAAAATTATTGCCTCGCAAAATGTCGCCTAACTTGGTTATATCACGAACTTGTTCGTTTATACTCTGATTTTGGAGGCATAGCCGAACACGTCCCGCTGATATAAACCCCGAATTGCCAGAAATCGCCAAAAAAATTTGTCATTTCATCATATCTCCTCATCTTCAGTTACAACTGTATGACTGTAATTATATGTAGTGCCGACCAACTGTCAAGCGACCGTTTTAAATCTATAAGATTCATGCTACTTATAGTCTCGTTGAATAAAACCAATACTATATTATACTTACTTATGCGCGATATGTCGATATTGCGAGCATTTGGCCAAAAAGTAAGAGAACTGCGTATGAAGAAAGGATGGTCGCAGGAAGATCTTGCGAAAAAAACGTATGTACACAGGACTTATATAGGTAGTATTGAGAGAAGTGAACGCAATGTAAGCCTTATCAATATTGAAAGAATCGCTAAGGCTTTTGGATTAAAACCCTGGCAATTATTAAAATAAGACATGCCAGATCATCCAAATTACTCACCGTTAATTTTGCAGAAATTCGTGGAAAACATTCAAACATTTCTTGAATTTATTGTGAGTAACAGACATGAATTTGTATATCAAAGTAAAACATTAGCGCAAGATATTAAATATAAATTTGATAGATTGTTGCCAATTTTTCCATTAATACAAAAAAGCATAGAAACAACACCGGCAAATCAATTTCTTGATGCTGGATTACTCAGCCGCAATGTGTATTTACAGTATGAAAATTTTGAGAAAAATTACAATTCCATTTTTAATGAATTGCCATCCGTAGATGAAAAAATTGATAATTCATATAATATTGTACCGCGCATTCTCGATAATGCAAATATATTTCTAAAAGCACTATCAATATTAATACCGGAAACAAATCATATTATAGATTTTAATACTTATTTTTGCGCCAACTTATTTGTATAAAAGCCTTATAGTACATTTATTTATATAATAATGTAATTTTAGAATAATGCTAAGTATTATGTATAGAATATTAAAAAATTTCTTCATGCCAAATTATTAAGCAATATCTGTGCCAATAAAAACTCATTATATTTCATCAGAATTGCACAATTTTGTGACATTTTTGGCACTGATTATTTTATTATGATATTCATGTTTACGAAAGACATTATATGACAATGGTTTGCTGTGCTGCCACTTGTGCCAAATTTGGCAGCGATTATGCCAAAATTGGCACTTTTGATCAAACACGGCGGAATCAAAATCCTATTCCAGCCAAAATTCAGCTACACCCTCGTTAATCACATCCTTTACAGAAACCCACAAGGGGTTTGCCTTCAATTTCCGGTTATAAATCTGAAATAATTCCTCGTCAACATTAAAATCAACATCTCTTTCTCCACTAAATACCTTTGTTAAAGATGTTAATCTTTTCTGTCCATCTAGGATCACGCGCTCAGACGCTTTTTTGCTATTCTCGTTAAGAGATGTATCTCGTAGTTCGGACAACTCGTTGGGTTGCCACAGAAAAATAAGCCCCGATGGGTATTCGCGGTAGAGCGAGTCTACCAAGTCTCTTGCTTGTTGCCTATTCCACACATAACTTCTTTGTATTTCAGGTAATCCTAAAGCTCCTTCCCCAAGTTCTTCAAGAAGAACACTTACAGGCTTATCTGTTCTTTCTAATTTAGCCATAGTTTAAACGACCTATATCCTTTTGTTCGCCGATATCCGATTACGTATAAGGGTTGGCATTTCCGAAGTTGCCGAGGCTTAGAAGCGCTGGCCTTAGTGTTTGCACTTGGTGAAGCCAATGCCGTCCCGACGGGCTTAGCCTCAGCAATTTGTGCCGGAGCGCCCATCGGGAGCGGAGCAGGACATGCCGTGTTATCTGCCGTTGAGCTCGCGTATATATTATTTCTTGCGTAAAAAATCCGCCTCTTTTCTTATTCTGTCTCTTTCATCTCTCTCTAAATTTTCAACCACTAATTTCCTAAAACCCTCTGGATTGCGTTCACAATGATAATAATAGTAACGCATCTTCAGTTCTTCTTTCTCTTTTTGTCTTTCTTTCTCAGACTTTTTCCATTTCCCTTTGAGTTTAAGACCTTTTTCAATTGCTTTCCATAAGCTATAGATTAACACTAAAGAACTTACCCAAAAACTCGCCCACCCAAGTATGGCTACTATAGCGGGCACTATTACTATCCATACAAAAATTATAAATAACCCAATACGTAATTGCTTTCTATGTGGTTCATTTTGTTGATGTAATTCTTCTTTTGTTTTGAATGAGAGACCGTTATATATTTTCTTAATGTAATTCTCTTTTAACTGTTCCTTCGGAAATGCATCATCTGGCAACAATCTCCAATATTTAACTGGTTTATTAGTACTTATATCAATAAACCCCACCATATGATTAATAGGACGTACACCATTCAACGAAATTAAATTTCCTTTTTCATCAAATGACGATACCATAAGGGGTACCGGAAAACGAGAAACCCAATTACTAAACTCCCTTTCCATTGCATTAGCAACTTTCCTAGCTTTTGTATGACTTAAAAACACTAAATTAAGCGAAGCAAAAAGAGATTTATCTCTCAAGGGAATATATTCAACAAAATATTTACCTCTATTTTCCTTCAGATTTTCCCAAATATAATTCGTTACTAAATTTTCAGACATCCTCTCAATTCCAGCTCAATGGCAATAAGGAAAATGGGCTATACGAAGGCGGCGTAAGCCGATTTGGGCGAACGAAGTGAGCCGTATAGCCCGTGTTATATGAAGTGTCGCCAAATTTAATCATTAATTATTTTTTCAAATTCATTTTCAAATTCAACCTTACGCAACCGTTCATTATAAAAAGGCATACCCCATACAATAAATTTCTTTGTTTTCCATAGGACTTTAATTTCTGCTTTTTCTTTTAAGGACCTTAAAAAGTTCTCTTTCCACTCATCTTCTTTTAGCAAATGGTCACCCTTTGGCTCAATGAATACCTGATAATATAATGATTGTCCTGTTTCCTTCTTCTCTAAAAACAAGACAAAATCTGGTTCCATTGCACGTCCGTCATCAAAATTATATAATTGGAAATATTTTTCGTTACGCACAAGATATATTTTACTATACTTTGTTTTTAATTTATCATATGTTTTATTTATGAACTTGATTAGATTTTTTTCTTCTGATGTTCCATAGTTATCATTAAAGACATACCACTCTTTATTGCTTAAGTCCAGTTTCAAATCTATATTTCCGGTTTCATTTTGTCCAACACCATATTCCTGGTCTCCACCTTCTCGGACATATATGTTTAAGGTTTTATCTTTAAATGTCTTGTTTACTTCATAAGGTTTAAATTCTTTTGTCCCCTTAAATTCTACATCTTCTGATATAATTATCTGGCTAATTTTTTCTAATACATTTGTTGTTATTTCCAATTTTTGTTTTGGAGTCAAATTATTAATTTGATTCAATAGACCTTTAATATCAACCTTGACTTTTCCTAAATAATTTTTAGAAGTAATAAATTCGGAAACAGATTTTAGATTTGGTAAAAATGATTTTAAATTATTGAACTTATAAAATTCTAACCTGTTCAATGCTTTTCTGATAATATTTATATTAAAATCTGTCGGACGATATTCTTTTTCTTTCAGTTCTATATTAGCAACATTTTGGTCATCAAAAATTGCAGTTGCCGAGCTAATTCCGGTTTCTAACTTAACTTCAAACGATTGTGCGGTTATTGAAGTTGGAAGACTTAATATCCCAGTCCGGTCATTCTTTAATTGTTCGTTCAGGAAAATAATACCACTTTTATAAATTTCTGATTCTTTAAAATCGGGTTTCAAGGTAAGTTGTATCTCCCTTGATTCCTTAGCTTTAATACCGATTTCCTGTAAAGCAGTATTTAATTCCTGAATGTATCTTGGATTATATGCACTATGATAATATAACTCTTCACAAATTCGAAGTTCGTTTTCAATATTTTTGTCATATTTACGCTGATATATCGGTTGCGTCTCTTCTATCCGAAAAGGACAATACCTTGCACCTCTTCCAATAAGTTGTGCTTCTGAAATTGTTGTTCTGCCGGGTTTCCCATCTGTTGCATCTCTTGTATTATATAACCGCACAATATCAAAAAGATTCAAAACATCCCAGCCTTCATTTAACATATTTACAGCAAAAACAGCCCTGTATTCATTATTTTCATCTTCAAGAGTATTTATATCAATTTGCTTTTCTTCACTTTGTTGCTGACTGTTCACAATAATACATTTATCCTCAGAGAAATCCTCTTTTATTTCAGTAACAATGTTTTCAATAGTAATATCATTCTTTTCAAAATATTCAAATATCCTTTTAATTGCTTTATCGTTGTCAGGACTATTAAATTTTTGAATGCTTTCTTCTTTTAGGTTCTTTATCTTATCTTTAAACTCTTCAAATAATTCTTCACTTTCTGCTATTGTTTTTGATTTAAATAAAACAACCGGTTTAATGGTCTTTTTGTATTTCTCAAATATTTTTCTTCTGTATTGGTTTAATAATATACCTTGCAAGGCACGGTCTATTGGTGGTAAATCAGCCTCTAAAACCTTCACTTCTTTGGAATAGCCATCTAAGCGGAATTGTCTTAATGGATAATCAAAAATCAGTTTATCGAAATATTTATTAGCGATATCCTGGTTGCTAAAATCTATTGTTGCAGTAAATTCAAGTAACATATTATCAGGATTTGACCTAAAGATGCGATTTACTGTACCTTCCCAACTGATAATTTCTTCTTTTTCTTCAATAGTTAATTTTCCTTTCTTTGTCTCTACATTGATATGATGAGCTTCATCAGAAATAAGAACAATTTTTTTATCAGTAAAATCATCATAGGTAATAGAATTTTCACGAGGAGTATTCAAACGAGAATGTAATCCTTGAATTGTTGAAAAAACAATATTTATATCATCCTGATTGGTAACTTGGAAATTATCAACTTCTTTAATACAACCCTGTTTATCTCCAAATGTAATATTTTCAGAAAAAAGATATTTTATAGAAAGTGGATTTAAGAAATTATCCCTTGTTTTGTTTATTATGTTAGTGCTGTTTACAAAAAAGATAAAGTTACGATATCCTTGTTCATAAAGGTATAAAATTGCTCCTGCCATTATTAGTGTCTTTCCGCTACCCGTTGCCATATGAAAAAGAAGTTGAGTAGGTTTTTGTTTAATTTGCGGATTGTTCATATAAAATATGAAACGCGAGAAAGATTCTATTTGATATGGTCTTAATTGAAATAAAGGTTTGAGATTGTTTTTTATAGTTCTGGGGACTTCAGGTAAAGATAACCCGAGTTCTTTTGCTGCTGATATCTTTTGTTCTAATGTTTGCCCCGGCATATTCATTTTACCTCGTACAACTGCCTGTTCAATTTTTTATCTTCTTTGTTAATTTCATATTTAGAATAATCTATGCTAACATGCAAGCTAAAATAATCCTGCCCGTGCGCCTCTTTTAATGAATTAAAGATTTCGTAAAGCATAGATTTTTAATTTTATAATGATTCTTCTATTTATTTTAATAATTTTTCCATTTCTTTACAATGAGGCTCGTCTTCTTGTCTCATTAACTTCAGTACATCTAGTATATGATTTTGGGACGCTGGTTCAATAATTTCTGGAGAAAACCCTTCAGCTTCTTTGAGGGTTCCATGAGATTTTAAGTTAGTAAATCTATAAACAGATTCCTTGATCTTTTTACTTGCTTTGATTGAATCAATTTTATCTTTATAATCTGACTTACCAGGAAATCTGAAGCTCAAAAAAACCTCTAGCACTCTCCTTGCCATGTTTGGGTAAGGATAGATAAGAGTTAGATCGCTTTTCTCTTCATCAGTAGTCTTCTCAAACTCGATCAGCTTGCTAAACAAATATTGATAATCGGAGTCAAACTTTTTAAGCAAATGGTCAAGCTCATAAATGTTTGACATTCTCTTTTTTGATGAATCAAGGCTGATTCTAAGCATATAAAGTCCGCATTTATTTTTATCTATTTTATTGCGGTACTTTTTCTTAAATAGATTTAAAAAATCATAATTGTGCGTCAAAAGAAAGAATTGCCCGACAAGCAAATCATTACTAGAATCTATTTCAATTGATGAAATAATAAATGAGTACGCATTGTACAGAAACTGTGAGTCCAGACTTGAGATCGGATCATCAATAAGAACCGCACCCTCCGTTGAATTAAATTCATCTTCTTTGAGCTTTCTCAAAAAGTAGATAAGCGATATCGCGGTTTTCTCGGACTCGCTCAAGTTAAAAGCTATTTCATCTCCTCTTTTTATTTCATAACAAACTTCTCCATGTTCATCACCTTTGGCTGCAAAGTGTAAATCAGAATGTCCTAAAAAACTCACCATGTCATTATTAATATCTTTTGCAGGCAATTTAAAGTCTTTGATATCTCTTTCTCCTTTTCTTATTTTTTCTTCCAACTGTTCAATATCAGAAACAAACTTAGCCTTTTTTTCTTTTAAATCGGCTACTTCTTTTATCTTATCTTTGTATTCATCAAAATTATCTGCTATGGAAGAAGATTCTAATTCTTCAGCCAAATTAGTAAATGAATTATCGAGGTTAATAGCGCTCTTGTTTATTTCACTTGCTTCATTCAAAAGACTATTTTTTGTTTCTTTTGATAGAGTTCGACTGGCAAGTATATTTTTTTGTTTTTTAATCACTTCTGTAATTAACGTTTTTGAAAGATTATTCAACTTCTGGGCTAATCTTTTTAAACTGTCGTCGGGAATCTTTTCTGTTTCTTCTATTTTCCAATCATTAATTTCATTTATCTTTTTATTAATTGAATCATTTAGTTCTGTATAGTCCTTATTGAAATGAGCTTCAAGTTCACTAATTCTTTCCTTGGGTATCTGCTGACCGCAAAACTCACAGCGTGTACTTTTTTTCTTTTTGTGAAGCGATAAACCTTGCTGAACCCACGAGCTTAATTCCCAGTCATCTTTTAATCTTTCAATTATTTTCTGCAAAGAAACAGTTTTGAGTAAAATTTCGCTGATATCTTCTAAATAACTCTTTGTGATGTTACCTGATTTTGCCTTGATATCATTAATCCAAACTTGAAGGGCCTCGACATTCTTAATAGTTTTGAGCTTGTCGTTATAAAACCTCGTTTCTATTTTTAGCTTATCTATAGTTGTTTCACCATTTTCAATTTTTTGTTGTATTGTTCGAAAAGCACCAATAAAGAAGGGTTTTTCATAAAATTGAAATTTTTTTATACCTAATAAGGTATCCTTAATATTCTTGGCTGTATTGCTTTCAAATTTTTCTTTTGCTTTTTCTTTCTCCGCCAGGTCTTTTCGGGTAGTTTCTAAATCTTTTTGCTTTTTCTCTCTTTCTTTGCGTTCTTGTATTAGTTCAATCTTTTTGTCTCCTAAATAATAAATTGGTCTCACACTTTTTCCGTCCTGTTCTATATCCTGAAAAATGTTTTCCTCAATAAAGTCTTTATTAAAAACTCTTATGTTCTTTTTGTTCTCAAGATCTAAATGTGATAGTTTTGAGCCATCAATGAGTTCGATTTCATATTCACTGTTTTTATATTTTTCTAATTTTTTACAAACTTTCCCCAATTCAAAATTTCTTAAGACTCGCGAAAGAGTAGTTTTACCGGTTCCATTCCACCCAAAAATCAAGTTGATCTTTTTAAAATCAGGATTGACAGTATTGTCTTCCGGCTTTAAATTACTCCAGTTAAAATCATGTAAATTTCCTGTATTTTTTATCTTTGTAATTTTCTTGATTATCATAATCACTCAATCCTTATAAAACTCTCTATTTAACTTCTTATCCTCCTCACTCACCCCATACTCCTCATCGTCAATCTCGCTGTAATTGACATACAGTTGATTTTTATCTAAACATTCTATTGAAAATTTCTTTTGATTTTCTAAACTCATTTGTTCAAATTCATTTACATTTTCATCAAACTGTTTAACATCTATTTTGTAACTTAAAAATGCTTTTTCTTTTATTGTTTTCCAAATATCAATAAGTTCTTTTGTGGTCTTTGCATCTTTAATTTCATCAATGTATTTTTCATTTAATTTCATTAATTCTAAATAGACAAAATCACCGCCACCTATTTGTTGGTAAATTTTTTGCATCCTTTCTTTTATCACATCTAAATGTTCGTCGAGTTGTTCTACTAAAATAAACTTTCTATTTCCGTCGTCTTGTCTATTAATCTCCAAGGTTGCATGTCCGGTTGTGCCTGATCCGGCAAAAAAATCTAGAATCAAATCATCATCTTTAGTCATAATTTTAAGAGTATCTAAAACTGCATAGAGAGATTTTGGATAACTAAATATATTTTCACCTAGCAGTTTCTTTAAGAGATTAGTTCCTTGAAATTCCGCAAAATATCTCTTATCAGTCCAAACATTATTAATTCTTTGTTGTTCTCTAAATTTGTGTAAGATTTTTATTTCTCCATTTTCTAAAGATGGAACAAAATAACCCTCCTCATTTAACTTTTCTTTGAATGAATCTTTAATCAATTTCCACGAATACTCTTTATTTGCAGAAATCGGTAAAACTTTATAATAATCCTTGTGATAATCGAGAGTTATTTTCTTCAAGTCCTTACTTACATATATCGGATACCAATGATTTGGTCGATTTACTCTAAGAGTTCTTGTTCTTGCATTTATAAAATTCTCTAAACGATACTTTCCTTTTTCATCTTCTAAATTAAAAGTGGCGGCAACATCTTCATCTAAAACTACCTGATTAAATTTGCCTACCTTTTCATTTTTAGCATAAACCAACATATACTCACAAATTGCACTGAAAAATCTTTCATTTTGTCTACCTTTAGGATTAATAACAATAGAAACAATCCCTACGCGATTATCTCTCCCAAAAACTTCATCTGCCAAGGCCCCTAAATAGAATAGTTCTGTATGGTCTATCGTGATTGCAATAAATCCATCGTCTCTTAAAAGAGTTCTTGCAACTTCAAGTCTATTCTTAATGAAAGTAAGCCAAGTAGAATGCTTAAAACTATTGTTGTAAGTGAATGTATCTTCGCTACTACCGGTATTATATGGAGGATCAATATAAATAAGTTTTACTTTCCCAGCAAATCTTTTTTTGAGTGAATGGAGGGCTAAAAGATTGTTGCCTTTGATAATAAGATTGTCTTCAATGTTGCCATTTTCGTCGGTTTTGAATGGATTATCGCTTTTGCGGGAATGACAAAGAGGATGCCCACCATCTTTATCTATTCTTTTGAAGTTAGTTAAAACCTTGGGTTCAAGCAAGCGGTCAATTTCATCCGGTGCAAGTATTTCATTGTGAAATATCTCATCTCGTTTTTCGTCTTCTTTTTCCATACCTCCTTCAAGAACACAATCTTTATATGGCCATGCTAAAACGACCTCTTTACTTTCAGAGAAATATTCTTCATTTTCAGTTACAAGTCCTATCTTATTTTTAAATGAAGTATAACTATCGGGTAAAAATGCTTTATTACTGACAAATTCTTGGAATTTTACTTTATCAAAAACCAGCACTCCATCAACTTCCTGAAAGAAATGTTTTTTAATAACCTCTTTTTTCAATAGAAGTCTAATCAAGTCAGCATCAAGTTTAAGAGCCGATTCAATTATTTTGTTCTTCAAGAGTTTGCTGTCAACAACTAATCGTTCGTCCTGCTCTAAAAGTTTTTTAAGTTCTTCTAATAGATTTTGCATATTTATTTTCCTCCTCCTAAAAATATTTGCGACATTTCGCCTAACGGCTGCAGGCATGCGAAGTGCGAGGCGAAGCCGAGCATTGGGGGGAGCGAAGCGTAGCCGTATGCCCGCTGTTGTGCGAAGTCAAAAAGTTCCATAATCTAAGTCCTCGGATCTTGTAAATGCTTGTACTGTTGGAATTGTTATTTGAAATGGACCTTGTTGCCCCTGTCCAATGATTTCTCCGATTACAGATAAATCCGCATCTATGGGAAACAAACTGGATTTTATTTCATGAACTAAGCCGTAATCTTTAGCTTCATTTGGATTTAGTGTTGTCCGGTTATTCATGTCCTCCTCCACTTTATGCACTGGCTTTTGTGTTGTATCTGCTATAACGCGGGCAATATTCTGCTGATCAATTTTCAAACTTTTTAAATGCTCTTCTATCTGTTTTTCATCAAAGCTAGCATTTCCACCAACATTAAATCTGACACCATGTATTAAAAATCTTGCATGAGGTACTGAGAACCTTTTAGAACCTGCACAAAAAATTACCACACCAATGGAATCTACGCTACCAAAATTATATGTGTGTACATCTACTGGTGCGCCTTTTAGAAAATTATATAATGAAAGACCATGAAATACCGACCCCCCTGGTGAGGAGATCATAAGATGAATTCTCTCATATTTTTCTTTTATTTTTTTATCTACTACTTGAAGTAATTTATCCGTAGTCTGCGATATTACTGGCGCCATAAACCTAATATATGCTTCCTTCATATTTTTTCCTCCTTATTCTTTTGATTTCGCCTAACTCGTTCATAGACGAAGTATTTCGTTTATCCCAACTTTTGGTTGAAATAGCCAAAAGCGCTTCTATTAATGACAAATTCCATCATCTATCCTTACGTGGTCTTTTGACTTCATAAATAAATTTTTTTCTTAGCATTGTCCCGTAGTAAAACTTCAACGCATTGACCCTGTTAGAAATATATACAAAAAGTCGTCGATACTTTTCAAATCCGTCATGCGTACAAAGTGAATTTCTAAACGGGTTGTTTGTCTGATTGAGCGTGGAGGTAGTAGCCTGCTTTTCTTCTGCGATCTGATACACAATTTCCATTTTATTTGATATCAATCCTTTGTCAAGCATTCGGTTTCAATCAAAAATAGTCGTTATCAATTTGAAGCAACCAATACTACCGATTTAACAAACGAATAATTACCATTCACTAATTACTGACTATTTGTCAATTACGCAATTACCAATTACTAAATTCTTCTGTTTCCCGCTTCCTGACCCCAACCCATAAACTATATGTTATCAGTTATCTGTAATCCTGCATCGTGCATCATGAATCATGTATCGATCCGTTATTCAGTTATCGGTATCATTATTGACTAATATACGGTTAATGATATAATCCAGTCAAGGAGATAAAATGAAGAAATTATTAAATATCGTTATTATTATCATCATATTAGCCGTAAGTGTTTTTTTAATAACCAGAATACCGCGACCGGGTCGCGCTACGACCAAAAGCAATTCTGGCCAGGCAACAGGTTCATTCGAAGAATGGCTGGGAGTTTTTATCCAGGGCCAGCGTATCGGTTACTCATTTACCAAAATCACAAATCTCAATTCGCGGCTGGAGATCGAGAACCATCAACGTATGACAATAAACATGATGAATACTCAAACCACCCTTAACAGTCATCTGTACGCGCATACTGATACCCAATACGCGCTGCAGGATTTCGTTATCGAGATAGAAACCGAAGGGCACCCGATACGTATCGAAGGTGTGATTGAAGGAATGAAGCTTAATTTGATATCATACTCTCACGGCGTTCCCCAGCAGCGCACGATCCAACTCAGTGAGACACCATACCTGCCGGATGCAGTCGAGGAGATCATCAAAAAGAAGAAATTAAAAACCGGTAGTTCGATAAACATACCTTATTTTGATCCGATTACCCAGTCAACCTCCTCGGCCCGCATCAAAGTCGGCAGCAAAGAGAAAATAACGGTTTTGGACCGCGAGGCTGAAGGCTTGAGAATCGATATAAATTACATGGGTATTGACGCAATATTATGGATCGATGAAGATTACCGTTTGATCAAAGAAACAACACCGGCAATGGCAATGGAAATGATACCCATGACCAAAGATCA
>MEUM01000088.1:0-2652 GCA_001771735.1 Caldifarciminota bacterium RBG_13_43_14
GCGTTTTCGTGGAAACTGCTTTAATCAGCGGGGTAGTGTTGCCGGTGCGCTCCGTACAATTCCTTTTGAAATACGCGGTTTCAAGGAATTGGGCATTCCTACGGTTGTTCAGGAGCTTGCCGGTCGGCCAAAAGGACTGATACTTTGCACCGGGCCAACCGGAAGCGGAAAATCAACGACCCTGGCGGCAGTTATTGATAAGGTGAACAGTGAAAGACGCTGCCACATTTTAACCGCGGAAGACCCGATCGAATACCTATTCCGTCACAAAAAAGCGATCATCAATCAGAGACAGGTCGGCAGCGACACTAAATCATTTGCCAATGCCTTGAAGTATGTACTGCGTGAAGACCCGGACGTGGTGATGGTTGGTGAAATGCGTGATCCCGAGACGATCGGAACGACTTTAACGATCGCTGAAACCGGTCACCTTACCCTGGCAACCCTCCATACGAACTCAGCCGCTGAATCAATACACCGTATAATTGACGTTTTCCCACCCCATCAGCAAGGACAGGTGCGCGCTCAGCTTGCGTTTGTCGTCGAAGGTGTGATTACCCAGCAGCTACTGCCCAAAATTGGCGGAGGACGCGTACTTGCCGCCGAGGTTATGGTGGCAACACCAGCGATCAGGGCGTTGATTCGTGATGAAAAAGAGCATCAGATCTATTCAGCTCTTCAGGCTGGAGCCAAATACGGTATGGCAACAATGAACCAAGCTTTATACAATTTGTATGCCAAACGGTTAATAACACTGGAAACCGCGTTCGACTATACTTCAAATGTTGAAGAATTTGAGCATATGGTGGAACAGAAATCGGCGGTGTTAAAATAATGGGCAATGGTTATTGGGTAAAGATGCTGGATATAAAACGTAAAAAATTTAAAATATTTTGCTTAAAGATCCGCGGCCTTCGCGGAAAAACAAGGAGGTTAAATGCCAGTTTTTATCTGGAAAGGTAGAACCGCGACCGGTGCCGCCGCGACCGGTGAACTTGCTGCCGGGTCACAGGCAGACGTTGTTGCGGCGCTGCGCCAGAAAAAAATCATTCCCACCTCGATCAAGGTAAAAGAGGAGAAAAAAGGATTTTCATTATTTGGAATGCGAGTTGGCAAGAAGAATTTGTCTATTTTTACACGGCAATTCTCGACAATGTTAAATGCTGGTCTACCGCTATTAAGCTGTCTGGAGATTTTAAGCAAACAAACTGAAAGTGGAGCGCTGAAAAGAGTGCTGGCCGAGGTAAGGGGAGATGTCGAAGGTGGTCTTTCACTGGCTGATGCCTTAAGAAGGCAACCAAAGGTTTTTGACAACCTCTATGTCAACATGGTGGAATCCGGTGAAACTGGCGGCGCTCTCGACGTTATTCTGATGCGTTTGGCGACTTATTTGGAAAAATCAGCTGCTCTGGCACGCAAGATCCGTGGGGCAATGATATATCCCGCGATCATCAGTACTGTTGCCGTAGGCGCGATCGCGATCATGTTACTTTTCGTTATTCCGATCTTTGCGCAAATGTTCAAGGGTGTCGGCGCCGAATTACCGGCAATGACCAAATTGGTCATGGCCATGTCCGATATCTTAAAAATCTGGGCAGTGCCATTGGTTATTATTGTGATTGCTGGCTATACGGCGATTACCAGATGGCATAAAACCGAATCTGGGGCGAGAGCACTAGACCCGATTATCCTAAAAGCGCCGGTATTTGGAGATCTCATAAAGAAACAATCGATCGCACGTTTTTCAAGAACGCTTTCGACCCTGCTATCAAGCGGTGTACCGATCATCGACGCATTGGAGATCACGGCGCGCAGTGCCGGAAATTGGGTAGTGGAAGATGCGATCCTCAAAGCGCGTACCTCGATCAAAGGCGGAGAAAATATCGCGGATCCATTAAGCAAAAGTCCGGTCTTCCCGCCAATGGTTACCCAGATGATTGCGATCGGAGAAGCATCCGGTGGTCTGGATGACATGCTTGCTAAAGTCGCTGATTTCTATGATGACGAAGTCGATCAGGCAGTGGAGAATCTTACGGCAGCGCTTGAACCGGTCATAATGGTATTTCTCGGCGGGATAGTAGGATTTCTCGTTATCTCAATGTACTTACCGATATTCCAGTTAGCCGGTACAATACAAGAATAGCGGTTAGTTTAAGATTTATAACGCATTAGTTTAGCAGATAATTCAAACTATGTCGCGTTATGATGTTCTGTCAGGACGCACTGGCTTGATTATTTTGCATCCGCTGGTAATAACTTTTCTCCTGCTCAGTTCGTATCCGGTCATTCATGATATCCCAATACCATTCTGGTTCATAATCCTGTCATCATTCATTCTCTCGATCGTATTGATGTTGCTGCAAAAAAGGATTAGCAATAGGGCACTTCTTTATGTACAGTTTTTCTGTGATATTATTCTGATCAGCATAGTCATTCACTTTTCGCATGCTGCCCATAGTATGTTCCCATTGTTATACATACTGGTTATTATCCTCAGTTCTTTTTACCTGTATCGAAGCGGCGCGTACCTGATCAGCGTTATTGCGGTAGTTTCGCTGCTGACCATAACAATGATTGAGCTGCAGACGACAAATATCTCGACCAATGATATCATGCAACGGTTTTATATTTTTGGACTATTATTCCTTCTGA
>MEUM01000088.1:2674-2863 GCA_001771735.1 Caldifarciminota bacterium RBG_13_43_14
ATCAGAACGCTATGAACGGCGCACCGAAGAAGCACATCGTCTTAGAATAACAACCGAAGAGATATTCAACAATCTCCCGACCGGGATCATTACGATTGACAATGCCGGTTCGATCATTTACTCAAATATTCCGGAGGGCAGGATCAAAACACGCGTGCACCTGCATTTAGCCAAATTCCTCAAGGATAT
>MEUM01000088.1:2874-5907 GCA_001771735.1 Caldifarciminota bacterium RBG_13_43_14
CTTCCAGCGAGATAAAATTCGGCCGGCGATATTATGTGATCACCTGTGCGCGTATATTCGACGACCGGGCAGCATTGGGGGTGATGCAGGATTACACCGATATGAGGAAGCTGGAAGAACAGTCGCGCGTATCCCGGCAAACAAAATTGCTGGCTGAACTGGGTGGATCGCTTGCCCATGAGATCCGTAATCCTCTTGCTTCGATCCGCGGAGCGATCGAAGTGCTCCGTGACAATAATAAGGATAAAGAGGTATTGCATTTCATTGAACTTGCTTTAAAAGAGTCAATCAGGCTCAATGATATTGTTACTGATTTTTTAAATTTTGCTCAATTCGCACCGGCAAAACGTAGCCGGATTAAAACCAGCGAGATCGTGAATGAATCATTGGTAAGTGTATTGCCAAAAATTGGAGAGAAAAAGATCGAAATAATCCGCAAAGAAAAAGATTTTTATATTCTCGGCGATCTTGAAAAGCTTAAAGCCGCTTTGATCAATATAATCCTTAATGCCGTCGAAGCGAGTTCTGAAGGTGGCAAGATAACGATGGTTACATTTACTGAAAAGAAAGAAGGTATAATCGAGATTTACGATCAGGGAAAAGGTATAACGGAATCGTTAAGGAAGAAGATATATGAACCTTTCTTTACTACCAAAAAGGGCGGTACCGGACTTGGACTGGCAATCGCCCAGAACATTATAACCGCACATGGCGGACGACTTGAACTGGATTCCAGTAATGTCGGAACAGTCTTTCGTATAATCCTGCCTTGCGCATAATATTTTCGAACCAATATAACAACCTGCTTTTTTAAATAATATGAGAAACGTCCGCTTAGTGATCGAATATGATGGAAGTGATTTCAACGGGTGGCAATATCAACCAGAACAGCGTACGGTTCAGGGTGAATTGGAATCAGCGATCGAAAAGATCACTACCGAAACCATAAGATTGACCGGAGCTGGACGTACGGATCGAGGTGTGCATGCCTTTGGACAGGTTGCTAATTTCCTGACCGCATCAAATCTCAAGCTGGACCGTATGCAAAAGGCAATTAACGGATTGACCGGTGATGATGTATATATAAGACAAATTGATGAGGTCCCCATTGAGTTTCATAGCCGGTATTCCGCGCTCAATAAGACTTACCGGTATCGAATTATTTTTGAACCATTACCATTACTACTGCGCTATAACTGGTACGTTAAATACCGGCTCGATATCACCCGGATGAGCAAAGCGATAGAATCACTGCATGGGATACATGATTTTAAATTTTTTTCGATGTTAACCGATAAAAAAAATACTGAATGCAACGTATTCCAGCTTGACTTGACACCTGAGGAAACTGGTTGTATAATTACCATCAAAGCAAATCGTTTTCTTCATAAAATGGTACGTGGTCTGGTCGGTTTTCTTTGTGATATCGGACGTAATCGTTACCGTCCCGATGATGTTCATTTAGTTTTTAAAGGTAAGATAAAGGATATTTATTTCGCACCACCACAGGGGCTTTATCTACTAAAGATTGATTATTGAATGGGTGAGGATGAGTAAAAGGGGGTTTGATGAAACTATATCTTGATACGGCAAATATCGAACAGATCAGGGAGATCGCCGGATGGGGCATACTGGATGGAGTGACAACCAATCCTTCATTGATGGCAAAGGAAAAGGGTGATTATAAAAAAATACTTAAGGAAATTTGTGATATTGTTAAGGGACCGGTAAGCGGCGAAGTGCTGAGCCTTGAAAAAGACAGCATGGTAGAGGAAGCGCGCGAACTGAGTTCAATTAGTGAGCATGTCGTTATTAAAATACCGTGTACAGCTGATGGATTGAAGGCGACCCGTCAACTGAACAGTGAAAACATCCCGGTGAATATGACTCTTGTTTTTTCCGCAAATCAGGGTTTGCTTGGGATCAAGGCAGGGGCACGATATATAAGTTCATTTGTTGGACGTCTCGATGACATTGGTAATCCGGGCATAAATGTTGTTGAAGATCTGCTTGCACTAATCAATCTTTATAGATACGATACCGAAGTAATTTTTGCATCAATACGTCATCCTGAACATGTTCGTCAAGCAGCGATCATTGGATCACATATTGCGACTATTCCCTATAATATTTTTATTCAATTGATCAAACATCCGTTGACCGATGTTGGTATCGAACGTTTTCTTAAAGACTGGCAGAATAAATGAAAACCCAGCGAGTATTGCTGGTTGTAATCGGTTTTGTATTCGGTCTTGTGCTGGTTTTGATTTATCAGCAGTTCCGACCAAAGCCAAGACCAAGATATACTGATAATTTCCATCGCCTGAAAGTCAATGAAGAAGTTTTCAAACAGAGGGCAAATGCGATCGTTGTTGCTGCAAACTCGGTCGCACCAGCCGTTGTTTCGATCACAGTTGTATCAACGCGGGTTGTCGCAACATCGCCTTTTTTCTCACCATTCAGTGATCAGTATTTTCAAGATTTTTTTCGCGATTTTTTCCCGGAGCGCTACTATCGTCAGCAGGTGAAAAGCCTTGGTACGGGAGTTATTATTTCCAGCGATGGTTATATTTTGACTAATGAACATGTAATTGTCAATGCCGATGAGATTCAGGTAACATTGCCTGATGGCCGGCAATTCAAGGGAGCGGTGATTACTGCCGATCCGGTTACGGATCTCGCCTTGTTAAAAATAGACGACAATAATCTGCCTTTTGTAAACCTGGGCAACTCGGAAGAATTGTTGATTGGCGAATGGGTGATCGCCCTGGGCAATCCATTTGGTTTTCTTCTTGAAGATACCAGTCCGACGGTGACGGTCGGTGTGATTTCAGCTACCCATCGGTCGATCAAATCAACGGATGAAAGTCGTCTTTACAAGAATATGATCCAAACCGACGCGGCTATTAATCCTGGCAATTCAGGCGGTCCACTGGTTAATATTATCGGGGAAGTAATCGGTATGAATACTTTTATTTTTACATCTGGCGGAGGATCGGAAGGAATTGGCTTTGCCAGACCGATCAATATCGC
>MEUM01000088.1:6104-16378 GCA_001771735.1 Caldifarciminota bacterium RBG_13_43_14
GGAAGGGGTGATCATAATGCGCATTGATCCTGGCAGTGTCGGGGAACGTATGGGTATTAGGATCAGCGATGTGGTGCTTAAGATCGGCGATAAAAGGATACGAAATCGTAACGATTTTCAAGATGCATTGAAAACAGTGAAGAAATTTGATATGATCATTGATCGTGGCGGCTTGATTCTGCAGTTTTATTTTGGCCTTTAGTATTTGATTTTAATTATTAATGAAGGAGATACTTGATGATTGAACGATATATGACCAAAGAGATGGCAAGGATTTTCAGCGACGATTATAAATTCACTAAGTGGCTTAATGTTGAGCAGGTTGTCGCCGAAGTGGAAACTGAATCAGGTATTATCCCGGCCGGACTCAGCCGTAAGATCAGTAAGATCAAGGTCGATCCCCGACGTATTGATGAGATCGAAAGATCAGTCAATCACGATGTAATAGCATTTCTGCACGCCGCTCGTGAGAAACTTGGATCGCATGGTACGTGGCTTCATTTTGGATTGACATCATACGATTTGGTCGATACTGCATTCGTCCTGATCATTAAAGAAGCACTGGCCATTGTCAGTACTGAGATCAAAGGTTTATTGAAGATCATTGATCGTCTTTCTCGCGAATACTGGAAGACGCCGCAAATGGGGCGAACGCACGGGGTTTTTGCCCAGCCAATTACATTTGGATATAAAGCCAGATCATGGTATGAGGAAGTCATGCGCGCTCATATTAAGCTTGAACTTGCAGAAAAAGAGATATCTTATGGAAAATTATCCGGGGCAGTCGGTGCTTATACAATGCTCGCACCGGCCTTGGAGCGGAAAGTCATGCGCAAGCTTAAGTTGAAACCAGAGCCGGTCTCGACCCAGGTCTTGCCAAGAGACCGTTTTGCTTTTTTAATAGCGGTTATGACATTATATGTCTGCGCGATCGAGCGCATAGCTACCGAAATAAGAAATCTTACTCGTACCGAGATCGGTGAGCTCGCGGAACCATTTACCGCCAGGCAAAAAGGGTCTTCGGCCATGCCGCATAAAAAGAATCCCATCACCTGCGAACGAATATCAGGTTTAGCCAGGATCTTTCGCGGCTATTTGATCCCGGCCTATGAAAATATCAATCTCTGGCATGAACGTGATATTACCAATTCATCCGTGGAGCGCGTGATAATACCGGATGCATTCCACCTGATCCACTATCTTACGATAAAGATGAAATGGGTACTTGATAATCTGATCGTAAATACCCAACGCATGAAAGACAATATCCTGGCAAGTTATGGTGTATACGCATCCCAGTATCTTATGAACAGATTAATCGAAAGAGGACTGGACCGGGATATTGTTTATCGACATGTACAGAAGCTCAGTTTTAAAGCGATTCAGGATAAAATTAATCTTGAAGATCTGGTAAATAGAGACCGGAAAATTCTTCGATATTTAAAGCCCGCTGAAATAAAGGCGATATTCAGCATCGATTATTTCCTGCGGAATATATATAGGAAAAGACCGTAGCGCGAAAAAACCGATACTTGATACAGGATTCATGATTCATGATACAAAATTCCGAATTTCGAATTGCGTGGGAGCGGCTTTCCAGCCGCGATAAATTAATCGAGCCCAGGAGGGCTCTCCCACAACGAATTAAACGATATTAACGAAAACAACCAAATAACGTCCTGTAATTACAAATTACGGAGTACTCACGCCTGAGGCGGACAAGCGAGTACCGTCTTTTTCATTGTTGACTTCTGTAATATTAACTATATAATACCGGTATGGATATATTTAATAAATGCAAATTTATCGTTGAGCGCGTAAGATTAGGCCACGAAATGGGCATCTATTCCTATTTTACGCCGATTTCATCAGTGCAGGATCATCGCGTCCGTATCGATGGGCGTGAATTTATTATGCTCGGTTCCAATGGATATTTAGGTCTGGCTGGTGATCCAAGGATTAAAGAATCAGCTATAAAAGCAATTGAAAAATATGGTTCAACATGTTCGGGATCCCGATTTCTGAACGGTACACTCGATATCCATGTCAAACTTGAAGAAGACCTCGCCGAATTCTATGAAAAAGACAACGCGATCATTTTCTCGACTGGATTTCAAACAAATCTTGGTATAATATCAGCGATCGCCGGCAAAAACGATATTATAATTATCGACCGCCAGGATCATGCATCAATAATCGATGGCTGCAGACTCTCTTTTGCCGATGTAAAGAAATACCGCCATAATGACATGAATGATCTCGAACGTATCCTCAGTTCCTTACCGGATAATCGAGGTAAAATAATAATCGTCGATGGCGTTTTTAGTATGGAAGGCGACATGTCTCCGCTCGATCAGATCGTTCAGCTAAAAAAGAAATACCACACAAGACTACTGGTCGATGATGCTCACGGTGTCGGTGTGCTGGGGGAAAAAGGACAGGGAACCTGCGAACACTTCAATGTCCTTAAAGAAGTCGACATCATCATGGGTACATTCAGTAAGGCATTTGCTTCTCTGGGTGGTTTTGTTGTTGCATCGGCCGATGTGATTACTCATATCAAACACACTGCCCGATCTTTAATATTTTCCGCCAGTATGACACCGGCCGCGGTAGCCAGTGCTCAAAAAGCACTTGATATTATTAAATCAGAACCGGAACGGCGCAAAAAACTCTGGGCTATTGCCGCTCGCATTTTAAAAGGATATAAAGATATCGGTCTGGATGCCGGTGAAAGCCAGACTCCGGTCATACCGGTAATCGTTGGTGCCGACGAAATGTGTTTTGGCTTTTGGAAAATGCTTTTTGCCAATGGTATTTTTACCAACCCCGTGATCGCGCCAGCCACACCGCCCGGTCGGGCTTTGATCCGAACGAGCTATATGGCAACCCACACTGAAGAAGACATTCAAACCGTATTCGATGTCTTCGCAAAATGTGCGCGGGAAATCGGGTTGGTTGAAAAATGATCGAAGCAATCCCGGTAAGAAGCGATAAACAACTAAAGGCGTTCATTAATCTCCCATACAAATTGTTCAGAAACAATCGCTATTGGGTACCGCCAATAAAAAAAGATGTCTACAAAATGCTTGATATCAAACAGAATCCGTTCTGGCGTCATGCCGAGCGTGAGCTCTTTCTTGCTTATCGGGATGGACAACTTGCCGGACGTGTTGCCGCCATCGTCGATTATAACTTCCTTGATTTTTGGAATCAAAAGACCGGTTATTTTGGTTATTTTGAATGTGATAACGATGAAGATGCGGCCCGCGCGCTGTTCGAAAAAGTTAGTGAGTATCTGCTCGACAAAGGCATGGAAAACTATATAGGACCGATGAATCCATCAATCAATGATGAAGTTGGTATCCTTATCGAAGGATTTTTTACACCTCCGTTTATAATGATGACCTACAACCCGGAATATTATCGTGAGCTCTGTGAAAAATCTGGACTGACAAAGGCAAAAGACCTCTTTGCCTTTTACGTTGACATGAAAGATATTCCCTTTGAATATTATGAACGCTTGAGTTCAATAATTAGACGACGCATCCCGGATCTAAAAATCAGGACGATAAATATGGATGACTATTTCAATGAGGTTAAAAAAATAAAGGAGATCTATAATGACGCCTGGAGCCGCAACTGGGGTTTCGTGCCGATGACCGATGAAGAGATCAACGAATTAGCTAAAACTTTAAAGCCCCTGCTGGTACCGGAACTGGTAACCCTCATTGATGTTGACGGAGTGCCGAGTGCATTATCATTGGCCATTCCTAATTACAATTACATATTAAAAAAGTTGAACGGCAAGCTTAATCTTTTTGGAATGTTAAAATTTTTGTATTTTAAAAAGAAGATTAAAGAAGTTAGGTTCATGATCATGGGGGTGAGAAAACAATGCCAGAAAATGGGATTGGAAGCATTATTACTAGCTGAATCAGTCAAGATCGGACAGCAGGTCGGTTACATTGGCGGTGAGTTATCATGGACTCTGGAGGATAATCATTTGATAAATAATATGATCAAAAAAGTGGGCGGTAAAATCTATAAAAAATACCGGATGTTTGCAGGATCGGTAAATAGATGATTCGGAACATCCTTTAATATTCAAGGAGAAAAATATGGCAAAATATAGAATTGCCTGGCTCCCAGGCGATGGTATTGGCAAAGACGTGCTGGATGCAACCCGTATTGTTCTCGACGCACTGAAGCTCGACGCGGAATATGTACACGGTGATATCGGTTGGGACTTCTGGTGTAAGGAAGGTGACCCGTTACCTCAACGCACTATTGATATGATGAAACAGACGAATTGTGCAATGTTCGGAGCAATTACTTCCAAACCAAGAACCATTGCCAACAAAGAGTTGGATCCGGACCTCCAGAATAAGAACCTGGTTTATCGAAGCCCGATCGTGAGAATGCGCCAGCTTTTTGATCTTTATATCTGTAAAAGACCGTGCAAAGCTTATCCGGGCAATTCATTGAATTATAAAGAGGGCATTGATCTGGTTATTTTCCGGGAAAACACCGAGGATCTATACTCCGGATATGAGTTTAACCATATCCCCGACGCGATGTTCCGGATCAATGGCCTTGAGAAATTACCCCGTGATGCGGCAATATCGATCAAAGTAAATACGCCCAAAGGTTGTCATCGCATTATTAAAACTGCCTTCGATTTTGCTCGTTCGAATAAAAGACGAAAGGTCACCTGTGTACACAAGGCGAACGTCGTTCGTGCTTCCGATGGTCTATTTCTGGAGACCTTCAATCAGGTAGCTTCTGAATATTCTGACATTCAATCCGATGATGCCAATGTAGATTCGCTATGCCAGTGGATACTAAAGAACCCATTTAATTATGATGTACTGGTCGCTCCCAATCTATACGGTGATATAATTTCCGATCTCTGTGCTCAGATGACCGGTGGATTAGGTTTTGGTTCGAGTGGCAATGTGGGTGAAAAATATGCAGTATTTGAGCCGACCCATGGATCAGCGCCCAAATATACCGGTATGTATAAAGTCAACCCAATAGCAACCATCCTTGCCGCTAAAATGATGCTGGAATGGATCGGAGAATATGATATGGCCGTGAAGATCGAGAATGCGATTAGAACTGTGGTTAAAAAAGGTGAGATTCGCACTTATGATATGGGGGGAGCTGTATCAACCCTTGATATGGCCAGGGCGGTCGTCGAAGAATTAAGATGAAAAGAGATCAGACAATGATCGAAAAGATCTTCTCCCGGGCATCGGGGAAAGATGTATTTGCCGGTGATTATGCCTGGTTGAAATTGAACCTTGTTGCAATGCGCGATTTTGGCGGTCCAAATGTTGTACAGGAATACCGGTTAGCTTTTGGTGATAGGAAAATATTCAACAAAGATCAGGTCGCCGTTACCTTTGATCTTCATATCCCGCCCCGCGATGAAAAGGTCGCGGTAAACCAGCAATTATTGCGCCAGTTCGCTAAAGATCAGGGTGCTAAGCTGTTTGATGTGAATACCGGTATCGGTCAGCATATATTAATGGAAAGTGGAATGGTAAAACCCTGGGATGTCATTATCGGTACTGACAGTCATATGAACTTGCTGGGAGCAGTCGGTGCGGCTGGTTTTGGAATGGGAACAACCGATGTCGCCGGCGCTATGTACAAAGGATCATTGTGGTTTCGTGTTCCGGAGACTATCAAAATGGTATTGAATGGCACAATGCCGGCAGCAATCAGTTCAAAAGATATTATACTGCATATACTAAGTGTGGTCAGAACCGACGGTGCTTTACATAAAGCCATTGAATTTACCGGCGAAGCGGTTTTAAAAATGCCATTTCATGATCGGATAACTATCGCCAGTATGGTAACTGAGATGTCTGGTGAAATAGGCCTGCTTGAGCCAAACGATTCGGTCAAAGATTTTCTTGATAAGCATAAGGCTGGACCATTTGATACACTAACCGCAGATAACGATGGTATTTATGAAAGCATTATGGAGTTCGATATTAGCAAACTCGCACCTTTAATTTCATGCCCCCATAGTCCTGATAACGTTGAACGTGTAACCGATATGAAAGATGTCAAGGTCGATCAGGTTTTTATTGGATCATGCACGAACGGTCGTTATGAAGATCTGGCATCAGCTGCGGGCATACTCAAAGGCAAAAAGATCAGCAATACAGTCCGCATGATCATTGTCCCGGCAACAATGGAAGTAGCAATGCAGGCAAGTAATGCGGGTCTATTCGATATTTTCATGAACGCTGGAGTAGTCATTACGAATCCAGGATGTGCGTTATGCACAACCGGACATCCGGGCATACTTGCCCCCGGGGAGACAATGATCTCAACATCCAACCGGAATTTTCATGGTAAATTAGGTAAAGGTGCATCAGTGTATCTTGCATCACCGGCTACTGCCGCCGCATCCGCGATTACCGGTTATATTACCGATCCAAGGGAGGCTTAAAATGAAGATACGTGGACGGGGATGGTGCTTTGGCGATGATATTGATACGGATCAGATTTACCCGGGGAAATATCTTCCTTTGACCGATAAGACTGAAATGGCGAAGCATGCCATGGAAGGAGCCGAGGGAGGGATGGATTTTATAAAAGGAGTAAAACCGCATGCTGTGATCATCGCTGGCAAGAACTTCGGTTGTGGGTCATCGCGTGAACACGCAACCGTGGCGATAAAGGGTATCGGTATTGATATTGTTATTGCACGTTCTTTCGCGAGAATATTCAGGCGCAACGCGGTCAATACCGGTCTGGCGATCATTGAAATGGACGAACCCACGCGTATAAAGAACAACGATGATATCGAAGTCGACATTATAACCGGGAAGATAACGAATTACAGCCGGAATGAAGTATATAATGGACATCCGGTATCCCCGCTTGAAATGGATATTATGCAGGCCGGCGGTTTGCTTGAATATTTAAAAAAAATGTGCTAGTGAGATTATTATGAAACAACAACAGATCGTAAAATTATTTCCCGAGATAAAGCTTATTAAAAAAGCGGAATTACGTGATGGAGTCATTAAAGCATGGCTCAATGCTGTGGACAAGGGCGGTTGGCGCAGTATCAATGATCTGCCGTTTACATTATTGGTAGACACCGGTAAAACTCTTATTGAGCATACACGTATCGTCACCCGTATGGCCTATGCAATCGCAACCGAACGTAGTGATCTGAATATTGATATTGTTTTAGCTGGTGCCCTTGTTCATGATGTCGGAAAGTTGCTTGAATATACGAGAAAAGGGAAGCAAATCGTAAAAAGTGATTATGGAAAAATGGTTCGTCATCCGGTGTCAGGATACGGTATTTGCCTTGAGGTTGGGCTGCCGCTGCCGGTTGCGCATATTGTTGCGGCTCATTCAGTTGAAGGAGATAAAGTTAAGAGATCAAAGGAAGCAGTGGTCATTAACCACTGTGATTTTATTGATTTTGATATTGAAAAGAATAAAAAATAATAATTATGCGATTATATGAGTACGAAGCTAAAAAATTATTCAAACGTCATGGAGTATCAGTCCCGGATGGTGTTATCGTTGATAAAACAACGATCGATGAGCTTAATAAAGCAGTTTTCCCGGTGGTAGTAAAGGCGCAGGTGTTTCTCGGCGGTCGCGGCAAGGCCGGATTGGTAAGAACCGCAAATAACAAAGACGAAGCCATTGACCATATAAATAAGATTATCGGGATCAAGCATGGACCTTTTTTTGTTCAAAAAGTGCTCGTAGAAAGAAAAGTGAATATTAAAAAAGAGTATTATCTTGCTGCAACTATTGATCGATTAGAACATAAGCCGTTGATTATCGCCTGCCCGGAAGGCGGCGTCGATATTGAAGAGATAGCGAAAAAAAACAAGAAATCAATATTAAAATACTATTTTAACCCGGGGCATAAAATACACGAATTTACGGCGAGAAAAATTGCCGCGGATATTGGTATACATGGACAAGCAATGGATCAAGCCGCGAAAATGATACAACATGCATACAGAATTTTTATCGAGTTTGACTGCAAATTAGTTGAAATAAATCCGCTGGCGCTTACGGATAATGCTCAGCTGTTAGCAGTTGATGCCAAAATCGATATTGATGAGGATGCGATGTTTCGTAATCCCGAATTGAAAGAGATGGGCATTTTTGCACGTCACGAAATTGGCGAGCTAACCGAACGAGAAAAGAAAGCCAAAATCCTTGGCATTCCATATGTCGACCTGGAGGGTGGAGATATAGGAGTTTTCCCCGGTGGAGCGGGTTTCGGCATAGCGGCCATTGATCTTATACAACATTATAACGGGAAACCGGCAAATTTCATGGATTCAGGCGGCGCACCGACTCAGGAAAAGCTTCGAGCCATGCTCGGTCTATTAATTGATAATCCAGATGTTAAAGCGATCTTTGGAGCACGATTTGGCGGTATTTCCCGTTGTGATGACTGGGCTAAAGCAGTGGTGCAATATGTTATTGATAATGAACCACAAAAACCGATGATAATGCGAATGGCCGGTAATATGGAAGAAGAAGGAAGAAAGATATTTGAACAGGCGATCAAGGATTATCCCGAACTTTTTAAAGATATAAAGATTTACTCCGTAAATACCCCGATCGAGAAAGTAATTGAAGAGACGATAAGAATTGCACGGTCAATTCCAGATAAAAACACTCAGGGGGATTTATGAGTATTCTGGTCAATGAAAAAACCAAGACCATTGTTCAGGGTATTACCGGCAAGAATGCAGCTCTGCATACAAAATTCATGATCGAGTACGGTACCAGGATTGTTGCCGGTGTCACCCCGGGTAAAGGTGGAATGGAGATCGAAAAAGTTATGGTTTATGATACGGTCAAAGAATGTATGGATAAATATCCAGATATTGCCGCAACCAGTATCTGGGTACCGCCGAGATTCGCCTGTGATGCCATACTCGAGGCAGTTGATGCCGGGATCAAAACAATCGTGGTCATTACTGAACGAATTCCCATACATGACATGCTATATGCGCGGGCGTGGGCAAAGGAAAAGGGGATTACCGTTATCGGCGGCAATACACCCGGTGTTATTTCTCCGGGAAAAGCATTGATCGGAATGTTGCCGACCATAACCTTCAAACCGGGTCGCATCGGAACGGTCGCCCGCAGTGGTGCGGTAACCTATTATTTGGCTAATTCATTGAACCTTGCTGGCTTTGGAGAGTCGACCTCAGTGGGACTTGGGGGAGACCCTATTCTGGGCGCGAATTTTGAGGACATTTTGCGGGAATTTGAAAATGATCCGGATACGGATGCAGTGGTCATGGCCGGTGAGATCGGTGGTGTCTATGAAGAACTTGCAGCACCATATATCGGTAAAATGAAAAAACCGGTAATTGCTTATATTACCGGAAAAGCCGCTCCGCAAGGGAAAAGATTGGGGCATGCCGGCGCGATCGTTGAAGGTAATATGGGAACAGCCAAAAGCAAGATCGAAGCGCTCAGGGCGAATGGTGCAATCATTGCGGAGACCTTTAGTGAGATACCGGAACTTGTACGGAAAGCGCTTACTGGGAACTAGGAACTAAGAACTAAGAACTATGAAGACGCTACACACTAATCGCTACCCGCTAATCGGCGAAGGAAATAAAGAATCAATAACGACAAACGTAGCCGATCCGGGTTTCATAGCCATAACCTTGACCAAATCGGTAATTAGAATTTAGATATTGTTCGGAATTTGATTTTTGGTTTTTGGAGTTTACTTAAGGAGTGTTTATGTGGAAAACAAGTATCACTAAGATCGAACCAGATCATATTGTAACCCGGGGTTATCGTCAAGAGGATTTGATCGGCAATGTGAATTTTAGTGCAGTATTTTTTCTTTTGATTACCGGTAAGTTACCCAGCGAAGTAGAATCAAAAATGACCGATGCATTGATAACTGCTTCGATCGACCATGGTATAACGCCGCCTTCAACCCATGCATCAAGAGTTGTAGCTTCAGCCGGTGTTCCATTATCAACCGCAGTCGCAGCTGGTATCCTGGCGGTCGGCGACATACATGGTGGAGCAATAGAGGAATCGGCGCATATCCTTCAGGACGCAGTGAAGCAAATGCATGAACAGAACCGTTCGATTGAAGATACTGCCCAGGATCTGTACAAACAGATGAAATCAGCCGGTAAACGCATGCCGGGACTGGGTCATCGTATTCACAAGAACGACCCCCGGACAACGCGGCTTTTTAAGCTGGCCGGCGAATTAAACATTACTTCAGA
>MEUM01000088.1:16393-28279 GCA_001771735.1 Caldifarciminota bacterium RBG_13_43_14
TAAGGCATTAAAAGTTCATTTTGACAATGATAAGAAATTACCGATCAATGTTGATGGCGCGATCGCTGCGATCATATCTGATATGGGTTTTGACTGGCGGCTTGGTAAAGGCTTTTTCTTGTTGGGACGAACGGCCGGGCTGATTGCACATGTTTATGAGGAAATGACAACCCAAAAGCCAATGCGACCGATATGCACCCAGGAAGTGGAATATGAAGGACCATGGGAAAGACCGTATGATAAAGACAGGGCTCACTAATCACTACTCGCTAATCGTTGAAAAAAGCGTAATGCCTGCCCGCCTCAGGAGGGCGTAGCGCGAAGGAAATGAAAAGGTGCAAAGGAGCAGGGGCGATTAATTATGCTAAATGCTAAATTCGAGATCCTAAATCCTAAACCCCGTCAAATACATGATATTCAGGCTAAATCATTGCCTGCCTGTCATCCAATAACCTTTTCAGTGTATGCTTGTATTAGAAGTATTTTTTGAACGGGGTAAACAAATCATAAATTCTAAAATCCAATTAATTAAACAGACTAGAAAAACAAAAGAAACCAAAGAGACAAAAACGAGCAAAATGCGAGATAAATATGCCGACAATAGCTGAAAAAATATTGGCCCGAGCCGCAAAAAGAGATCAAGTTAAAACTAATGAGATCGTAATGGCAAAAGTAGATGTTGCCATGTCGCATGAAAATGCGGATGTAGTGATTCGCGCTTTCAAAGAAATCGGCCTTAAAAAGGTTTGGGATCCCGAGAGAATTGTGATTATTTTTGACCATCGCATCCCGGCTGAAAGCGAGAAAAGTGCCGCGACGCATAAACGTATACGCGAATTTGTAAAAACTCAGAATATAAAGTATTTTTACGATATGCGCGAAGGTATATGTCATCAGGTGTTAGCTGAGTTCGGGCATTGTCGACCAGGTGAGATACTTGTCGGCACTGATTCTCATACGACAACCCATGGTGCCTTTGGCACTTTTGCCGCGGGTATTGGCGGGACTGAAATGGCTGGCGTATGGTCAACCGGCGAAATATGGTTCAAAGTTCCGGAATCGATGAAGATCACTGTTCATGGGAAATTCAAAGAGTTCATATCCGCCAAAGATCTTATTTTATTTATAATTGGACAGCTTGGTTCAGATGGAGCTGATTATATGGCAGTCGAATTCCATGGTTCTACAATTTCGGAGATGACTATCGCCTCACGCATGGTTTTAAGTAATTTATCCATGGAAATGGGCGCTAAGGTAGCGTTTATTCTACCCGATGAAAAGACCATTTCATTTGTGCGCGAGCGAACTAAAAAGGAATTCACTGCCGTCCTGCCCGATCGTGACGCACAATATGCACGATCGCTTGATGTCGATGCAGCATCATTAAGAAGCCAAATTGCCTGCCCCCATGCCGTCGATAATGTTAAAAAAGTAAGGGAAGTATCAGGGCTAAAAATAAATCAGGCTTTGATCGGGTCCTGCACGAACGGCCGTCTTGAGGATTTGAAGGTTGCGGCTTCGATAATCGAAGGAAAAAACGTACATCCAGATGTTCGATTGCTTATTATACCTGCTTCCCGCCGCATCTATCTTGACGCAACAAAGGCTGGGTATATCGAAACCTTGGTCAAGGCAGGGGGTTTGGTATTGAATCCCGGATGCGGTCCTTGCCTGGGCGCTCATCAAGGTTTATTAGCCGCCGGTGAAAGATGCATAGCAACCACCAATCGCAATTTTCAGGGTCGTATGGGCAGTTCTGATGCTGAGGTATATCTTGCTTCTCCGGCAACAGTAGCGTTTTCAGCAATAAAAGGAGAGATCACCGAACCATGCTGAATTTAAATTCTAAATACGAAATACTAAATTCAAAACAATATCGAATAACCAATGATTTAAATTCCAAACCTTCTGTTTATTTGGGATTTTGGAGCTTAGAATTTGTTTATTATTTAGGATTTAGAGATTAGTATTTGATTATTATGAAAGAGATGTTTTACAATAGACCAAAGCCATTACATATTAAAGGTAGGGTATACAAGTTTGGTGATAATATAAACACTGATATCATTTATCCAGGTAAGTATCTATCGATCACTACCGAGCGTGAGGAAATGGCGCGCCATTGTTTTGAGACCGTTTATCCGGAATTCCTGAAAATAGCAGAGCCGGGGGATATTATCGTCGCCGGCAGAAACTTCGGCTGTGGTTCTTCAAGGGAACAGGCGGCAACCTGCCTTAAATACTTTGGCATCAGCGCAGTGGTCGCCGAATCTTTCGCGCGTATATTCTATCGTAATGCGATAAATCTCGGTCTAACCGTGGTTATCGCCCCTGGGATAAGCAAAAAGCTTGAGCATAACGATATCATTGAAGTCGATCTGAAAATGGGTATAATTATTAGCAAAAAAAATAGAGAGGAGTTAAAGACTATTAGGTTACCGTCCTCAGTACTCGAAATATTGTCCGCTGGTGGATTGGTCCCTTATTTACGCAAAAAATTAGGAGTCGAGCAATGAAACAATTTGTTGTGATCGGGTTGGGCCGTTTTGGATCCAGTATTGCAAAGGCTTTGAGTATCAAGAAGATCGATGTTCTTGCGATCGACCGTGATGAGGCCAGAGTACGTGAAATGGAAGGTATCGTAGGACAGACCGTGGTACTGGATGCGACTGATGAGAAGGCGTTAAAAGAACTTGGCGTGGCTGATTTTGATACTGCGATCGTCAGTATGGGTGAAACGATAGAAGACAGTATTATGATCACGCTCAGCCTCAAAGAATTGGGCGTACAACAGGTGATCGTAAAAGCCCAGAGCGAGCTCCACGCGAAAATATTGAAAAAAGTAGGCGCTGATCGAATTATCTTTCCTGAAAGAGAAATGGCGGAAAGGCTTGCTGAAAGCCTCGCCAGTCCAAAGATATTTGATTTTATCGAGTTGTCCGATGCTTACGGTATCATTGAAATGGTGCTGCCCAAGAGACTTATCGATAAGACATTGGCCCAGGTAAAACTTAGAGAGAAATATGCAGTGAGCGTCATTGCGATCAAACGCAAAGTTCCATATACAAAAGATGATGGTGCAACCGATTTCCGTGATGAAATTTTGATCGGTCCCGGGGGTAATGACGAGATCATTGCCGGAGATGTCCTGATTATCATGGGCAAGAATGAAGATCTGGCAAAAATCCAAAAAATATGAGCGATTTTAATGATCTGCTTGAAATCGGCGAATTTTACATACTCAGCCAGAAATTCGACGAAGCTATAAGAACCCTGAAAAGGGCCGAAAAAATAAAAAAAGATGACGCACGATTATATTTTAATATGGGCATGGCCTATGAAGGTTTGAGCAGCCATGAACAAGCACGAAACGCATATCGTGCCGCTTTGGAAATAAATAAAGAATATAAGGAGGCCCGGGAACATTTAGACCGGTTAATAGAACAATGAGATACCGATTAATAAAAGAGGAAATGAATTATACCGGCGAGCAGTTGCGCGGTAATTTCGCTTATACGCGATTTGGACTGGTCGGCGATTCGATCATTGCTTTTACTGGTGCTTGCGATGTGAAGCTCAAGGAAATGATCGATATCGAGGATCTCAAAGCCGGTAAGGTTATTTTTTCGGAGTCGATGTTGCATTTCATCGTTGAATGTTATGATGCGGATCTCGAGAAAATGGTCTTCAGACAAATTTTGCTGAACGATATTGTTAAGGACCAGATCAATGATTTAAAGGGTAAAATCGTCGTCCGCAGGAATGGTACGGATCTGTTTGATGAAGAGGCCAAGCTTTCAATATCAGTTGCTACCGTTACTCCAATATCATCACTATTGCATTTTGGGATAAATATTAGTTCGCAAAATACTCCGGTTAAGACCAGGGGATTAAAAGACTATGGGATTGACCCGTTTGAATTTGCAAATTTTGTGCTCGACCGTTTTGCGAAGGAACATGACAAGATCTACAATGCCCGTTGTAAAGTAAGATGGACACAATAGGATAAGTGTAATGGGTGGTTATCTGCGAGAAATATTCACATCGATACAGGGAGAGGGAATACGTATCGGACGGAGACAAACATTCATTCGCTTTTTAGGCTGTAATCTTTCCTGCAATTATTGCGATACGCCGGAAACGCAGAAAATGGATGGGCCGTTTCTGCATAAAAAAGTTGTGTACTCGAATCCGGTGGCGGTTGAGCAGGTAATTGCATTGATCGAGGAAAAAGAAGTATCGGTGACCGGCGGTGAACCACTATTGCAGATTGAATTTTTTGAATTCCTTCTCCAAGAATTGAAAAAGAAGGATATCTGCGTATATCTTGATACCAACGGCACTCTCCCCAAATTGTTAGCCAGGGTCATCGATCTTATTGATTGTGTTGCGTTAGATTTCAAAATTCCGACTGCGACCGGTCGACCAAAATTATGGACGGAACATGAAGATTGTTTGTCGATCGCGAGAGAAAAGGACGTTTTTGTCAAAATGGTTATTAATGAAAATGTATTGCCCGCTGAGATCGATACCGCATGTGCTATTATTAAGCGGGTGGATGAGAATATACCATTAATAATCCAGCCGGTGTTCGACTGCATCATTAATAGTATTCTTGAAATACAAAAAAAGGCATTGGAACAACTCCCTAATGTCCGAATAATACCCCAGATGCATAAATATTTGGGACTGATTTAAATACACTGCTCGCTAATCGCGGAAAAGAACCGATACTTGATTCATGATGCAGGAATTTAACGACATTGCGAATTTGGAATTTCGGATTGCGGATTTCGGATTTTCGTTGAGATCGTTTTGATCGTTGGGGTCATTGTGGGAGCGGCTTTCCAGCCGCGATAGATTAATCGAGCCCAGGCGGGCTCGCCCACATGTACGCGTTACGCCCTCCTCCTCCTCTGCCTGAGGCGGACAAGCGATTACGGTGTGCGGTTTTTTAGGGAGGGTATCCTACCTTCTCCAAAAAGTTTGTCCGATAAGATAGGTTTGGGATCAGATGAAAGAACAATGAGTTATAGAAACCGATATTACGCGCCACTGCTATGTTCCTCATAATAATCGAATCCCACGAGTAAAAACGGTCACGAAGCGATTCCATCCATGTGTACAAAGCTTGGGGAGTGGCACGATCAGAATGAACCACGGGCATCCACTGATCAAAAGAAGTAAGATCATCATGGATCATATTTTGTTCATTTAACCTTGTATAGGTTGATGTGCCGGGTATCGGCATACATGCCGCTACCTGGATAAAATCAGCCTTTATATTGATCAGGAATTTACATAGTTGCCGGTAAAAATTCTCGGTTTCATTATCAAAACCAAGGCGTATCTTCACTCCAGCGATCATTCGATTCTTATGTATCTTTCGTATCTGTAATTCTTTTTCCTTTCGATAATCACGATCGTTAATATCATTGATCAGGTTATGACCAAGCCAATTTTCCTTAAGATATATAATTCGGACCCCGCCTTCCCGTAAGATCGGAAGCAGTCGATTATCATTAAAAAGTAAACCGGTTTGAATTATCCAACGCTTCTTATATCTCCAGGTTTTTTCGAGAAGATCAACCGCATAGTCTGGGTCATGCAAAAAATCATCGTCTCTTAAAAAAATGATTTTACGTTTTATCCGTCCAGTTTCCTCAGCGGCTTCATTGATGTCCCATTGTTCTAGTTCGCGGTGCATGATTTTTTCAAAACAATAATCCCTGCTTGCCGGTACACATGTACAACCCATTGTGGTTTTTATTTGTGATAATATCGGTGTAAATCCGGATCTTGATTCAATCCTTCGATCAACCCGGAAATGTTTGCTTTTTAGCGCCTCATATTGGGGGCAGAGAGCCCCACTTTGAAAATCCTGTACAATCCTGTCCAAGATATTTGCAATATCGCCAACCACGACTGAGTCATAATTTTTATGACACTGATGTGGGTATATAGATGGAAAAAATCCGAAGGCAATTATCTTTCCATGATTTGGCCAGTATTCGCGAACCGTTTTTGCTGTGTAGTCAGATAAATTTAAAGGCACATTGGCGATAATCAGATCCGGTACGATCTTAGGTATGTCCTCGATCCGCTCATCGAAATATGTATAATCGTGCTCACGCAGGAGATAAGCGATTCTCATTGCATCGTAATTAGGTCGCCGGAAAAAAGCACTGCCTCTCAATGCTTCATACATGACGTATTTTTTATTAATTATTGTTGGATTGAAAAAAAGTATTTTCATCCAGGTACTAACTATCTGGTCAGGTCATTATAGAAAACAAGAATGATCAGTATCAGAATCATTGCATAGCCGATTTGTTGGATTATCAGATGCGTTTTGCGTGAAAACTTACCCCTTCTGATGCCTTCAATGATCGCGATCAAAGCGTGTCCGCCGTCAAAGGCCGGTAGAGGAAAAAGATTAATAAGACCAAGATTTACCGATATTAAAGCCAGGAGACTCAGTAAATACTCAAATCCCCAGCTTGCCGATTCACCGCTCAGTCGGAAGATCGCAATCGGTCCACCCAGATTCCTTCTGGATACTTTGCCGGCGATTAATTGATATAATGTTCTTGTGATAATCCATAAATATTCGATGGTTCGCTGTCCAGCGCTGATTATGGCCTGGGGTAGAGGTATCTTCTGTTTTGCTAAAGCCATCATGACACCGATCTCGCCAACCGTATCCTTGGAAGCAGGATCATCACGGGGAACAATTTCAGTTTGGAATTCATTGCCGTTACGAGACCAGGTGAAATTCAGAGCAGTCCCCGGGGAACTTCTGATAATATCAACCATTTGTTCCCACTCGTTGATACTGAGATCGTTGATCTTCAATATCGTATCACCGCGTTTCATTCCGGCACCATAAGCAGCACCGTTACGCTTGACCGTACCGAGTACGGGCGGAACAATAGGTGAAATACCGATATCAGTATCCGCCGGCGGCAAATACAGCGTAAGTTCCTGTCCATTGCGCACAACCACAATTATATTAGAATCACGGGTGTAGATATGAGTACCCAGATCTTCCCAGACCTTCATTGGCTTATTATTCAAGGCTATGACCGAATCTCCGTTCATTAAGCCATATTTTGCTGCCCAAGAACCGTTTTCAACTTTCAGCTTTAAAAAGGGTGTTACAAATGCACCAAAAAAGGAAAATATGATAATTAGTACGATAAATGCAGAAAATATATTTGCCAGAGGTCCGGCCGCGACGACCAGAACTCTCTTATGAGTTTTGGCTCCATAAAAATCCGATATTCCCGTAGTCTCCAGTACTATATTATCCGTATTGTCCAGATTATTGCCTTCTCTTTTATCAACGGTTAATACCTCGACTTTTTTTGGCTTAAGTATTTCACCTTCAAAATCGCCGACCATCTTTACGTATCCTCCGAGCGGGAATACGGCAATACGAAAATCAGTTTCACCGATATTCATTCTTATTAACGGCGGTCCATAACCGATCGAGAACTTTTCAACTGGTATTTTCGAGAGTTTTGCTGCAATGAAATGACCAATTTCATGAATCGTTACTGAAAAACCAAGTATAAATAAAAATGCCATAATAGTGATCAACATTGAAACCTCCTGACCATCTCTTTTGCCCACTTTTCAGTTTGCTGATAAACTTCGATATTTCCATCTTTCAATCTATGTTTATTCATTACCATTTTTATAACCCCCGGAATATCATCAAATTTTAATTTATCTTCAAGAAATAGTTTAACTGCTTCTTCGTTTGCCGCATTCAGAACGGCCGGCATGGTTTTGCCTGCTTTTAATGCCTGATAAGCAAATCCCAAGCATGGAAACTTTCTTTTATCAGGTGGAAGAAAATGAAAATTCATTGGTTTTTGAAGTTCAAGCGGCGGTATATTAGATAAGAACCTTTGCGGAGATGTTAATGCATATTGAATTGGTAATTGCATGTCAGGCGGTGAAAGCTGAGCAATTACCGAGCCATCAATGAACTCGATCATTGAATGTATTATCGCTTCAGGATGCACTACTACTTTGATCTGATCGGCTGGAAATCCAAAAAGGTGATGGGCTTCGATCACTTCGAGACCCTTATTCATCATGGTTGCTGAATCAACGGTTATTTTAGCCCCCATACGCCAGATCGGATGATTTAATACGTCTTTCTTGGTGATTTTTTTGGGAGATTTTTTTAAAAAAGGACCGCCGGAAGCGGTCAATATTAAATTCCTGACATCATCCTTGTTTCTACCTTCAAGGCATTGATATAATGCTGAGTGTTCACTATCTATCGGTAATAACTCTGCTTTAAACTTATTTACTGCCTTCATGATTATTTCACCATAGCTTACAAGTAATTCTTTTGTGGCTAGACATATGCGGGTTTTATTTCTTATCGCCAGCAGCAGCGCATTTATTCCAATGGCTGACGCGAAAGAACATATCAAAATATCTGGGCACAGAATTTCAATCATTTTTTCAAGCCCATGCTCGCTGGTTACCAGCTTATGCCCGGGCAATTTTTTCAAGCATTTGCGATATGCCCGGTCATTAACAATCCCAATCATTTTAGGAGAAATTGATTTATACTGTTGCTGCAGGATGGCGATGTTTGAATATGCGGCGATTCCAACGATCTTGAATCCGGATAAAGCATTTATGACCTTGATCGCATTTTGTCCAATGTATCCGGTTGAGCCGAAAATAACGACTGTTTTCATAGTAAGTGACTGATCAATTGAAGATCTTTTCTGTAAGTAATCTTGATATTTAAACGATCACCTTTAAACAAATAAACAGGCAGTCCAGCCGATTCCAATAATGCAGCTTCATCTGTGTATTCTATCATTGGGTCGGCAGTATCATAAGCCTTTCGCAGTATTTTTAGATCGAAAAACTGAGGAGTTTGTGTAAGAAATAAATGTTTTCTATCAATTGTCTTAATAACTTTGTTACTACTAACTAGTTTGACCGTATCAGTAATAGGTGTTCCCATTATGACCGCGTGATATTTTTTACATAGTTTAATTCCGCGTTCAATAGTACTTCGGCGTATAATCGGACGGACGCAGTCATGAACGACCGCTATGCCTTTACGATCACCCAGAGTTTTTAGGCCATTATATACTGAATCCTGTCGTCGTTTTCCGCCCGCAATTACTTTGATATATGAAAATCCATTATTTTTCATGAGTTTTTTCACATATGTGATTTTTTTTCGCGGAACTACCAGAATTATTTTCTTAATGTTCTTACATTTTCCAAAAATATTGATCACATGGCATACTAAAACCTGGTCATTAAGGTCAATAAACTGTTTATAACTGCCATATCGTTGACCTTTACCAGCTGCCATTATCAATGCAAAAGCAGGCATTATGAATGATAGCAATAATCAACGAAAAGTCAAGGAAAAGCTTAGCGCGTACATGTGGGAGAGCCCTCCTGGGCTCGATTAATCTATTGCGGCCAGGAAAGCCTCTCCCACTGACGATAATTGTGGGAGAGCCCTCCTGGGCTCGATTAATCTATCGCGGCTGGAAAGCCGCTCCCACAGGACGATACATAGTTAGTTAAATGACCAATTACTGATTACTATATGAATCTTGCATCATGAATCCAGTATTAAGCATCGGTTTTTCCTTCGTGTTACGCGTTACTCGGTACGATCTGCGCTATTTTTCCCGCTTGACATTTCAGCAATTATATATATAGTTTTGTATGGTCTCTCTAAAAAGGAAGGAGGAGACATTATGAAAAAGATCGTAGGGATTGTACTTCTTAGCATCATATTAATTGGCTGTGGACCAAAGATGGCTAAGAAAGAGACCCTGGATGCACTTAATGAAGCCCGTGCTGCATTGGAAGCAGCCCAGGATCGAATTGTTCAACTCGAAGCGAAAATCACTGACCTGAATGCCAAAAAAGCTGAACTCGAACAAGGAATAAGCGGCCTGGAAAATCAGATAAATGAGCTGCAGGATAAGATCAGCAAGAACTGCAAGAAACAAGGAGGTGGGAAATGAAAAAGATTTACTCGTTATTCCTTGTTTTGTTGATCGCCCTGCCAATGCTTGCTTTTGCTCAAGAGAAGATGACTGAAAAAGAAGCTCAGGAAGAATTAGTAAGGGTTAAAGCTGAGCTTGCTGATGCTGAAGCTCGGATCGAAGAGCTTGAGATCATGGCAAAAGAACTGGATGCCGAAGTCGGAACGCTCCAGGCACGTTATGATGAGTTGACAGCACAACTGGAAACTCTCAAGAAAGAATGGGAATTGTGTCAATATGGGCGGTACAAAGTAGTTGAAGGTGACTGGCTTTCAAAGATCGCAGGAATGCGCAATGTATATCATAAAGGTGCCCAATGGCCAATGATATACGAAGCTAACAAAGAAAAAGTAAAGAATCCAAACCTTATCTATCCAGGCTGGGTTTTATTGATACCAACGCTTGATAAATACTCAGTCATTCCTGGAGATTGTCTTTATTTGATTGCTTCCTATCTTTCAATATATTCAAATGCCAAACGTTGGCCCGAAATATATGAAGCAAATAAGGATAAGATTAAAGATCGCGACATGATCTATCCACGACAGGAATTTATAATACCGCATGAGTAGTCTTTATGGGAGGGGTTGATCTTCAGCCCCTCCCAATTATAGTGAAAGCAACAATACCTATACACGACGTCGATCCAACAATATTGTTCGGCTGTAATGACGAATTTATAAAAAAAATACAGACTCGTTTCAATGTTACGATCGCTTTGCGCAATAATGCATTGCAGGTAAAGGGTGATGAGAAGAATGTACGAGATGCCGCCCGAATGATCAAACAAATGATTGGTACCGGTGAAACCGGCAAGGATGATGTATATAAAAAAGTCAGCGAGGTTGAAGAAAACGATCCTTCGCAGGTAACAACACCAAAAAGACTTGTGAAAGCAAAAACTGAAGGACAGGCATCATATTTAAGCGCGATCGATAATAATGATATCGTTATCAGTATCGGGCCGGCCGGAACCGGAAAAACTTATTTGGGTGTTGCTAAGGCAGTAGCGTATTTGATGGCTCACAAAGTTGAAAGGATTATGCTTACACGGCCTGCGGTCGAAGCCGGAGAATCGCTTGGTTTTTTGCCCGGTGCGATCGAAGAAAAGGTCGATCCCTATCTGCGACCTCTGTTTGATGCACTGAATGATTTTTTGCCCTTTGATCGGGTCAAAAAATACATGGCGATGAAAACAATAGAAGTCGCACCGCTTGCCTATATGCGAGGTCGTACGCTCAATGATTCTTTTATTATATTGGATGAAGCCCAGAACACGACTAGTATACAGATGAAGATGTTCCTTACCCGGATGGGTTGGCGATCAAAGGTGGTGGTAACTGGCGATATAACCCAGGTCGATCTTCCGCCTAATGTTTTTTCTGGATTGATCGAAATTCAACATCTATTAAAAGCTATCGAGGGTATAAAATTTGTGTATCTGAACGAAAAAGATGTTGTTCGTCATCATCTGGTTCAAAAAATGATAAGAGCATATGAAGAGAAAAATACAAAGTAAATATCTCATCCTCGGTGGTTTGATATTGCTTTATAATCTACTTTTCCTGCCACCTTTGTTCAATCCCCGCTACAATATCAATGAGGGCGAAGTGGCTACTTTTGAACTCATCGCGCCCTATGATTTTGATGTACTCCGAAGCGAACAGGAACTTAATGTTGAGCTGAACAAAATAATCGATCGGATTCCGCCGATATATGATCATAATCCAGATATAGTCAAAAACCTTGAAAGAAAATCTAAAGATATGCAGGATCTGCTTACTGAGCTGATGACTCAGGAGGGTCTAAGAACCGATACAATAATAAGCCATTA
>MEUM01000088.1:28396-28538 GCA_001771735.1 Caldifarciminota bacterium RBG_13_43_14
TATATAAGACCGCGGCAATCTGGAATTATCATTTTATTACAGGTAAGAGTCTGTATTTTATTGCCCTGATCTTTGCAGTTTATCTGATCGTTGGCAAGATCATGCAGATCGCTGATCTTATTTATTTGCTGCCTATTTCCTT
>MEUM01000088.1:28565-30545 GCA_001771735.1 Caldifarciminota bacterium RBG_13_43_14
CGATCTTTTTGCCGCGATAATTTTTACGATTGTGGGCGCAGCCTTGATCGGTATCACCCTTAAATCACTGCCAATATTCGTTTATTTGTTCGTCAGCGGCTCAGTTGCGGCTTTTTCGACTCAATCAATAAATTCCAGACTGGCATTTTATCGTCCGATGATATACATCGGAATTGCGAATATAGTAACGATACTATTTGCTGATCTGTATCTTTCCAGGGGGCCTTTCGAGATCGGCAACATTGGTACCGGTATATTAAATAGCATCATCGGTAGTTTCAGTTTTGTCTTGCTTCTGCCATTACTGGAGCGCCTTTTTGATTTCACCACCGACCTAACGCTGCTTGAATTAGGAAATCTAAATCTGCCGTTGTTCAAAGAGATGGCCATTGAAGCTCCTGGAACCTATCATCACTCACTGGTTACCGGAAGTCTTGCCGAGACTGCTGCCCGTGCGATCGGTGCGGATCCCATTCTTGCGCGGGTCGGGGCATATTATCACGATATCGGTAAGCTGAAGAAACCCGAATATTTTATTGAAAATCAAATTGGGGTGAAAAATCCCCATGACAGTTTAAAACCTCAGATGAGCACACTGGTGATTATTTCGCATGTGAAGGACGGAATTGAAATGGCCAGGCGTCTAAAATTACCTCGTAAGATCAAGGCGATAATCGAACAGCATCATGGCACAACCGCGATTGAGCTATTCTATAAAAAAGCTCTTAATCTATCCGAAGAGACGAACGAAGATACATTCCGTTATCCCGGGCCAAAACCAAAAACCAAAGAAGCGGCACTAGTAATGCTTGCGGATACGGTCGAGGCGACGGCCCGCAGCGATAAGAATATTACCGTAACCAAATTGCAGCGCATTTTGAAGGACAGTATTGAGAGAAAATTCAGTGATGGTCAGCTTGATGAATGTCCTATTCATCGTCAGGACCTGGAGGCAATCAAGGCCGCATTTTTTTCGATCCTTACCGGTGTATTCCATCCAAGGGTTGATTATAATAAGAGTCAACCTCAAAACAGTACTCAAGGAAATGCCGGCTGATGTAATAAAATATGATAGAATAACTATTGAAAGTAAATATATTCAATCGGTCGAAAAGAATAATAATAAATAAAAGAACTCTTTCTCAAATAATCCAACAAACAATAAAAAAGGAAAAATGCACGTTCGATCAGGTGAACATAATAATCACGACCGATCGTTATATGAGAAAATTAAATAATCGATATTTGAAAAAAGACCGCGCTACCAATGTGATCGCTTTTAACCTTGGCGCGGTCGGTGAAATTTATGTTTCAGCTGAACTGGCGCGCGACCGGTACGATCTCCATTTTTTTATCATTCATGGCACACTTCATATCTGTGGTTACAATGACGGTTCCGTTCTTGACCGCAAATTGATCGATAGTAAAACCCTTAAATTACTCGAAAATGTATAAATATATTTACTATATAATATTAATATTGATATTTCTGGTACTAAGCGGTTTTTTTTCCGGAATGGAAGCGGCAATATTCTCGATATCCCGGTTTCGAGTTAAAGCCCTGGTTGCCGAGAACTATCGGGGCAGCCGTTATCTAGCACTGATAAAAGAGAATTCCGGCAAAGCTCTGGCCGCTATTCTGCTGGCTAATTTGCTGGTCAATATCGGGGCCTCATCGGTCGGCGCATTGATACTCTTTGAAGCGATTAAACACTATCCAATTAACCCGGCTTTATTTTCGATCATTGAATTTAGTGCTATGACCTCGCTTGTATTGATTGTCGGTGAGATCACCCCTAAAACCATCGCCCTGGCGCATGCCGAAACATGGGCTTTGAAGTTCAGCAAGGTAATAGCCTATCTATCGGTGATTTTTACACCAGTTTCCAGTGTCCTTGAGAAATTTGCTCGTTGGTTCACAACCGATAGTGCCCGCAAAGAAGAATCTTCGATGTCGGATAAGGAACTCAAGGTCATGCT
>MEUM01000089.1:0-4475 GCA_001771735.1 Caldifarciminota bacterium RBG_13_43_14
AAGTTGCTCTACCTGGCCTACTTTTGAATCAAGCTCCCGCTCCAGATTCATTCTGTCTTTCACTTTTTCACGATAGCGGTTTTCGGCCAGCGCACCGATTTCCACCAAAGTTTTTTGCCTTTTTTCGTCTTCTATCGTAATAGCCAATACCTTATTCAGGGTGGCAATTTCTTCTTTTAAAGATTTTAACGCACTTCTTTGTGCCTGGAAATGTGCTTTCTGCGCCTGCATTACTTCTTGAGAATGACCCTTACCCTTAAGATTAAATTCTTTTTCAGCAAGAACTGCATTAATTCTTGCCAGAGAGAGCTGGGAATATTTGAGGTTTCTTTCTTTTCCTTCCAGGTCGGCTGTGTCCACGGAAGGATCAATCTCCAAAAGAATTGCACCCTTTTTCACATAGTCACCTTCTTTGACATGTACCTTGATAATAACACCTGTTTCCAGAGGTTGTACTATTTTAACATCCCCCAGAGGAATGATTTTCCCGCGCGCGGATACCACGACATCGACTTTTACAAAAATCAAGCCGAGTATTGTCACCACCATCAAAGATATAATCGTCCACAAAAAATAAGTTCCCAGCGGGTTGGTGGGACGCTCCTCTATTTCCGCCAAAATCGGTTTAAAATCGTGGTAATCAGAATTACTCATCTTAGGCGATTTTCCTCCTGCTGTTTGTAAAGGTAAGCATAAAGACCGTTTTTTTTCATCAGCGATTCATGCTTTCCTGTTTCAACAATCTTGCCTTTATCGATAACTATAACCATATCGCAATCGCGCATTACTGAAAGTCTGTGCGCGATGAAGATAACCGTGCGCCCTTCCCGGATTAAGTTAAGGTTTTGCTGAATAACTCTTTCTGATTCATAATCCAGAGAGCTTGTTGCCTCGTCAAAGATCAAGATATTGGGATTCATAATCAACGCGCGGGCAATGGCGATTCTCTGCTTTTGACCGCCGGATAATGATGAACCTCGCTCTTCTACGTAAGTATCATAGCCCAGCGGCATTTCAGAAATAAAATCATGAGCGCCCGCTATACGGGACACCTGAATGATTCGTTCCATATTTGCGTCCGGCGCGGCCATCGCGATATTATCCCGAATCGTCCCGCTGAACAAGAAACATTCCTGTAAAACAATTCCGGTGCGGTATCGAAGAAAAAGCGGGTCCATATGCCGAATATCAATGCCGTCAATTGCGATAGTGCCTTCTACCGGCAAATAAAGCCGCTGAATGAGTTTGGCGATTGTGCTTTTCCCTGAACCGCTGCGTCCCACGATACCGATCATCATTCCCGCAGCGATTTTAAAACTGACATTCGAAAGAACTAAGGGGCTTTCCGGCGCATAGCGGAAAGAAACGTCATTGGCTATTATTTCACCTTTAAGTTCTTTTACCGTGACAGCGCCGCCGACAACTTCCGGAGGTGTGTTAATAATATCGCCGATTCGTTCCAGAGACAGCTTGGCCTGTTGAAAATCCTGCCACATATGCACCAATCTTAAAATAGGACCGCTCAACTGCGATGCGAACATTTGAAACGCAATTAATTGCCCCACGCTCATGCTTTTATCAAAAACAAGACTGACGCCGAAATAGATTACCGCCAGTGACATAACTTTTTGGATCGCCTGAGAAGAAGTTACCGCAACATTTCCCAAATTCGAAAGTTTAAAAGCGGAAAGGATGTAATCGCCGAGACTTTTCTCCCAATCCTTGATCATTTTCCCTTCAATAGCCAGCGATTTTACTGTCTGAATACCGGTAATTGATTCTACAAGGAAGGAATAATTAGCTGCCCCTTTCTGGAATTTTTCATCGAGCCTTACTTTAATCATCGGCGTTGCCACAAAGGAAATAACAGCGATGGCAAAAACAAGCGCCAATACGATTAAAGTCAAGTAACCGCTGTAAAGAGCCATGATCGCGATAAATACAACAGAAAATACCGTGTCGAGCAATACGGTTAAAGAGATATTGGTCATGAATTGTCTTAAATTTTCCAGTTCTCGGACACGGGCGATAATATTGCCTACTTTTCTGACTTCAAAATAGCGAAACGGCAGGGAAAGAAGATGGCGATACACTTTTGCCCCTAAGCTCGCGTCCACTTTATTGGCTGTATGATAAAGCAGGTAATTACGCATCAAATTCATTATCGTATCGAAAATCAAAACAATCATGAATGCGCCTGCTACTACCTGCAGTGTGGTCAAAGCATGATGAGCCAGAACCTTATCAATAATTACCTGGATAAAAAGCGGCGTCACCAGCCCAAAAAGCTGTATGAAAAATGATGCGGTAATAACCGCGGAAAAAACAGGCCGGTGCTTGTAGAATTCCTTAAAAAGCCATTTCATATTAAGGAAAAACTCGGTTTTGGTAAAGCGGGGATATATCGCAATGGCTTCTTTGTTCCAAAACTGCATAAATTCTTCGGCAGTTATTTCTTTAGGTTTCTTTTCGTTACAATCAAAAATAAAAACTTTACTTTCTTTTTTGCCGAGGAATATATGAAATTGATTGTTGGTAGAGATTATAATTGAAGGAGCCGGATATTTCAGCAGTTCATCAATAGTTTTGAATCTTTTCAAGCGTGCGCGGATGCCGTGATCCCTCAAAATCCGCAGAACTTCTTCCTTGCTCAGCTCGCCTTCAACAAAATAGCGCCGCTTGACAGCTTGAATGTCAATGCTTACCGAATATATCTTCGATACAACTTCAATACCTACAAGCCCAGTTTCCATTATAATCTCTCAAAAATTTATTGTAATCTAGTTCCAGCGCAAATTGCTTTTCGTATATGGCCATTGATTGTTCCGTTATTTTTAGATCACGTTCCATTGTAAGGGCGTCTTTTTCCAGTTCCAGTATATCAATTTTACTGCGTTCGCCAAGATCATAAGCTTTCTTGCTGATTTCCTGCATTTTTTCATACTGCTCATTGAGCTTTTTATAATGTTTGCATTGTTTGGCCAGCGCGTCATATCCGGCTTGAAGCGTCTTTATATCTTTCTTTTTTTCCTCATAAGTTGCACGAATATTTTCTTCTTGTTTGCGGATTTCATAGGTAGAGCGTTTTCTTGCCCAAAATTTTGCGCCGCCATCAAAAAGAGGAAGGCTGATTAGAAGCCCGACGCTATATGATACCGGCCTGATATCCCTAAAGGAGTTATCTAAATTATCGGGAGAGCTATTATATAAATCATATCGACCGTATATGGAAACATCGGGCAGTAAACCAAATGTCGCCGCTTTTTCTTTATTGCGTATCGCTTCCATCTCTTTCTGCCTGGCTTTATATTCAGGTGCTTCGGCAATCGCCATCTTTTCCTCCGTCAGCGGCAAATAACCGGCAAGAACCAGTTGTTCCACTTCTGTGCTTTCCGTGTAACGACTTCCTGTATAGCCGCTCAGATTGAGGGAAATTTCGCTGATTTCTTTTTTAATTTTTGCAATATCTTTTTCCATGTTTACGGCATCTGATTCAGCTTTTAATACATCCTCGTAAGAATAGTGTCCCGCGGTAAAGGCTTCCTTTTTTATTTTCAATATATCATATAGACAATTTAGAATCCCGGTTGCATACTTAAGCTTAATCTTTGCTTCTAAAAGAGTGCCGAAAATTTCAGTAACATCTCGAATCACCTTTTTTGCTTCCGCTTCGCACTGGTGGACAGAGGAATCTCTTAATTTTTCATAGTAGGCAGTTTCAAATCTTTTTTTATACCAATGTGAAAGATAATACTGTCCCATAATATACGTGGATGTCTTCCACGCGCTTTCATTGCCCCCCACAATCTCGTTGCCAATCGAAGCAAAGGTTGTTTGATCGTGTCTGTCTATATTTTCATATCTTTCCGCGCGAGCCGCAATATTTATTGTCGGATACAAACCGGCAAAATTCTCGCGGTATTGAGCGTCAGAAATGCGAATATCTTCTATCTTCATCCCGATATTCGCGGAATGGCGTATGCTGTCAATAACCGCATCGCCATAGACAAGCACATCGGCATGACTTTTAACCTCTGTAAAACTAATGAAAATAATAAGAATTAAAACAAAAAAAGATTTATATTTTCCCAATGTGTTCCAACTTCCCTCGTATGTAGTTCCCAAAATACTCTAGATCTTAAAACAACTCCCTCCGGCTATTTTTCATCAACAAAACAACCGGAGGGATAAAGGTTATAACTTTAACTTTTATAACTACTACTGCTGCCAGCTTTGCGCCAGGATATTCTGGTATTGCTGATCATTCATCATGGCGCTGTATTTCTGCATGACATCCATACCTGAATCATTGTTGATGGAACTCATCGTATTTACTATGTTTTCAATATCCTGTCTGGTAATGTAATGGCCATCGGATACTTCCAGTCTTTCAACTCCATAGTTGGTCTGCTGAAATTCACTGACTATCTTCATGTAGTTATTGGCATCGATAAAAACATAAAGATCATTGTTTT
>MEUM01000089.1:4568-4697 GCA_001771735.1 Caldifarciminota bacterium RBG_13_43_14
CTTTTTTGCCGTCTGTCCTGCGGAAAACATAGGTATCGCTGCCCGTACCGCCATTGATGGTATCGTTACCGGCACCGCCATCCAGATAATCATTGCCGGCACCGCCATATAATTTATCATTACCGCATC
>MEUM01000089.1:4818-5035 GCA_001771735.1 Caldifarciminota bacterium RBG_13_43_14
ATCAAGACCGTTGCCGCCATAAATGGTGTCATTGCCTGCTCCGGAATAAACCACATCAATGCCATCTAAAGCATAAATGAAATCGTTATCGCGCCCGGTAAATATAAAGTCCATTCGATTTGTCCCGTAGGTAATAACCCCATCATTGTCAACATTCTCTACAGTAATATTGAAGTCACTCGATACGCCGGCTCCCGCTGTATCGGTAGCCATCACT
>MEUM01000089.1:5109-10881 GCA_001771735.1 Caldifarciminota bacterium RBG_13_43_14
CCAGGAAGGAAGCGCCGTTCCATCAGCCAGCGTGGCGCTGTATGTAAGGCTGTCTCCTAAATCAACATCGGCAAAAGTATTGGCCGGAACGGTGAAGGTGAAGGCAGCGTCTTCCATTGTGTTCTGATCAGCTATCGGGTTGGCGACAACCGGTGCATCGTTCAAATTCTCTATGGTAACATCGAAGTCGTCGGATATGCTGATTCCTCCTGTATCGGTAGCCGTCACTTTCAGCGACAGTGTCCCTACATTGTCATTGGTCGGTGTGCCGCTGAAGGTTAGTGTGGCCGCATCAAAGGTCAGCCAGGAAGGAAGCGCCGTTCCATCAGCCAGCGTGGCGCTGTATGTAAGGCTGTCTCCTAAATCAACATCGGCAAAGGTGTTTCCCGGAATAGTAAAGCTGAAGATACTGTCTTCCGTGGTGGTCTGGTCGGCAATTGAATTGACGACAACCGGTGCATCGTTCACATTTTCTACAGTAACATGGAAGTCAGCGACTACGCCAGCTCCCGCTGTATCGGTAGCCGTTACTTTCAGTGACAGTGTTCCCACATTGTCATTTATCGGTGTGCCGCTGAAAGTCATCGTTGCCGGATCAAAGCTAAGCCAGGCAGGCAGAGCCGTGCCGTCAGATAATGTTGCGGTGTAAGTAATTATGTCGTCGGCATCAATTTCCGTAAAGTTGTTACTTGGGACAATAAAGGTGTTGGCCGGAACGGTAAAGGTAAATAAAGCATCTTCCATTATTGTCTGGTTCACAAGCGGATTTACGACAATACTAGCTATTGTGTATCCCATTGCTTCGAGCTGAACCGCAGTAAGAACCGTGCCATTATTAAACTGAAACTTATCGGGTTTATAAGCATCACCTTTAAACCAGTCTTTTATAATTAATGAATCTGCGCTGTCCTTAATGTTGATTATGAGATAATCGCGATACCTAACCAATTCCAAATCTGTGGTTAATATGCCTGCGCCAAACAATATTGTGTCTACTGCCGTAGCATAATCAGGAGAGTAATTATAAATTTTATCTACCCCGCTGCCTTTGTTGAATTTGTAAATATCGTCACTATAATATCCATATATTCTGTCGTTTCCGATAGAACCACTTGCTGCCGTCCCATATACATTGCAACCTCTCGCTTCAAGCTGTGCAGCAGTTATTACAGTTCCATCCGCAAACAGAAATCGGTCAACTTTATAGCTATCATTAGCAAACCAAGTCTTAATTATAAGTGCATCAGAGGTGTCTTTTAGATTAATTCTGAGACTGTTGGCGTTGTAACTATTATTCTCAATCACCATCTCCAAATCATTTAATGTGATACCCGCACCAAATTCTATGGTGTCGGTTGTCGAAGCATAATCTGAATCCCAATTGCTTATGCTATCCACTCCACTGCCTTTACCAAATTTATATACATCATTGCCCGCACCGCCAACAAGAGCATCATTGCCCGCACCGCCGTCAAGTATGTCATCACCGGCGTTGCCGCTCAAAGAGTCATCACCGGCATAGCCAAACATCATATCACTGGCATTGGAACCATCAGGGCTTTCATTACCAACAGACCCATATACTTTGCAGCCCCTTGCCTCCATTTGAGCTGCAGTCAACACTGTGCCGTCTACAAATCTAAATTGGTCTACTTTATATTCAGCATTGGCAAACCAGTTCTGGATTATCAATGAGTCAGTGGTCCCCTTGATATTAATCCGCAGATCACCACCAGCTTTAAATAATTCTATATCGCCTAACGTTATTCCCTGACCAAACTCCACGGTATCAGTTGTTGAATTATAATCAGAAGCCGAGTTATTGATTCTATCTACACCGCTGCCAATACCAAATTTATATGTGTCGCTGCCCAAGCCGCCGTAAAGAGAATCATTGCCCGCACCGCCGTCAAGAGTATCGTCGCCTTCATAGCCATAGAGTAAATCATCTCCAGCATCACCCCATAAGGTATCATTGCCCCCATATCCGCATAACATATCATCGCCAGTGCCACCAACAATTTGATCATTATCAGTCGATCCATCATATCTGCTGCCTGTTGGGGCTGTAACGTAGCCTAGCGCTTCCATTTGATTTGCCGACATTAGTGTATTATCGGCAAATTTGAATTGATATACTCCAGCGCCTCCGCTAAACCAGTTCTTGATAATTAATGCATCAAATGTGCCCGTAATGTTGATTATCAAATCACTATTTTTCTTCACCAAGGCAAGGTTGCCTGATGTAATTCCCGCACCAAACACAATAGTTTCTTTAACCTCATAATTAGGCGTCTGATTCAGTTCGATAGTGTCCTTACTGCTGCCAATGCCGAATATGTATGTATCCCCACCGCCATTGCTAACGAGTGTATCATTGCCTGCACCACCATCAAACACATCGCTGTTGAAACTCCCATACATCATGTCATCACCGGCATAGCCAAACATCTGACCGCCCATAAAAAGAGTATCATTCCCCGGCGATCCATATCCTTTCCAGCCTATCGCGTCCATTTCAGCCGCTGTTAGCACCGTGCCATCGGCAAATTGGAACCGGTCAATTTGATCAACAGCGTGTCCCCAATCATTGATTATCAGCGAATCAGATAACCCCTTGATGTTGATCCTTAGGTTATAACCCTCAGATACCAGTTCCAAATCATTTACCGATATACCAGCACCAAATTCGACGGTATCGGTTGTCGAATTGTAATCATCAGCCCTGTTATTGATCCTGTCTACTCCACTGCCAATACCAAACTTATAAGTGTCGTTGCCCATACCACCATCAAGAGTATCATTACCCACACCGCCGTTAAGCGTATCATTGCCAGCGCCGCCGTCAATGTAATCATCACCTTCGTAACCATTTATTTGATTATCACCAGTAAAGCTCCAGCTATTGAGATTTTCACTACTGCCTGAACCATATATCTTAACACCTAGCATCTCAAGCTGTGCTGTGGCTAGTTGCATACCGTCGGCAAATTCAAACCAGTCTAACTGATATGGATATTGATATTTCATATCTTCGGAGGAGCCACCCTGGGACCAATCCCAATACTGGATATTTATCGAATCTTCTCCACCCGGCAATTCTATCCTTAAGTTGCTCCCTTCTTTAAAAAGCTCCAGGTCTCCCGGTGCTATACTTTCACCAAACACCAACACATCGAAGGTTGTTATAGAATCAGATGCATAGTCTTTTATCATATCCATCCCGCTGCCGAGGCCGAACATGTAGGTGTCATTGCCCAAACCGCCTTCCAGGATATCATTGCCTGCACCCCCGTCAATCGTGTCATAGCCGCCACTACCGGATATGGTGTCATTACCTGCACTGCCAAATATTTGATCGTCGCTATACGTGCCGCTTATTAAGTCATTGTTAACCGTACCATATATTTTGGTTGTTGTATCCTGCACTTGATAACCTATCGCTTCCAGTTGTGCCGCGGTCAGCAATGTGCCGTCGGTAAAACTTACCTGGTCAACCTTGAAGGCTTCAGCATAAAACCAGTCCTTGATAATCAATGAATCTGTAGTTCCCTTAATGTTGATTCGGAGATTACTGTTCTCTTTAATCAGTTCCAGATCAGCTATAGTTATTCCCTCGCCAAACGCTATGGCGTCGGTAGTTGAAACATAATCTGACCGGAAATTATCAGTGAAATTGCCATAACCCGACACACAGTTAATAATTGTGTCTACACCGCTGTCTCGACCAAATTTGTAAGTGTCACTACCATCCATGCCGCTCAATATATTATTACCAGTATTACCGGTTAATACATTATTCAATTCATTGCCCGTGCCGTTGATGGCTGATGTGCCGGTTAATATTAAGTTCTCCACATCGGTGCCGCCCATGGCGTAGGTAACAGAACTCAGCACCGTGTCCAATCCTTGATTTGCGTATTCCAAGGTACGATCATTGCCGGCATCAACTATGTAGGTATCATTACCATCGCCACCGTACATGGTATCCGCACCCGTGCCGCCATCTAAAGTGTTATCGGCGCTATTGCCGGTAAGAACGTTGTTTAAAGTATTGCCGGTACCATTGATTGCGGAAGTGCCGGTTAGAGTTAGATTCTCAACATTCGCGCCAAGCGTATATGTAACGGAACTTTGGACCGTGTCAGTTCCTTCTCCCGCGTTCTCAGTAACGACATCACCGGCGTCATCAACAACGTATTTGTCATTACCGGCTCCACCGATCATGGTATCAGAGCCTGCCCCTCCGTCTAAAGAATCATTGCCCGTACCACCGTTTAGAATATCATTGCCGATACCGCCTGTTATAGTATCATTCCCAGCATCGCCGTATAAAATGTCATCACCACCGGCACCCGTCAGGGTATCCTCACCCGTGCCGCCGTCTAAAATATTGTCAGCGTCATTACCTATGATTATATTATTCAATCCATTGCCGGTACCATTGATCGTGTCATTACCGGTCAGAGTAAGATTTTCCACACCAGCGCTCAATGTATAAGTAATTGAACTCTGAACGGAGTCAATGCCTGCATAGTCGGTAACCACGTCGCCGGTGTTGTCCACAACGTATGTATCATCCCCGGAACCTCCAATCATTGTATCCGATCCAGTTCCGCCATCTATATAATCATTTATACCATCATATGATGATCCACCTGCTACTATATAGTCATTACCACCAAGGGCCATGATACGGTCAACAGTATTAGTGCCATTAATCTGGTCATCACCAGGCGTGCCAACTATGTCAAAACCACGGTTAATCAGAGTATCATGATAAAGCACCGTTCCATCAGCAAATTTATAGTAGTTAACTGCGCGTGTACCATATACATCGTTCGGATCGAAATTATTAAACCTTATGACATCGCCGCTATTGCCAATTCGGATAAGCAAGCTGCCAAGATCTAACCTTAAATCATCAGGTGTGATCCCTGGGCCAAATAACAATGTATTGCCTTCAATACCTGACGCAAGATCAACTATTGTCTTGCTGCCATCACCCAAGTTAAAGATATATGTGTCATCACCAGCACCGCCTATCATTGTATCCGCACCCGTGCCGCCGTCTATCGTGTCATTGCCATTGCCTGCGTCTATATAATCATTAGCATATCCATAAATATAATCATCGCCTTCGGTGCCATATATATATGCAATAGTGCTGGTGTATGATGCATCTATCTGCTCGGCAGTCATGAGCGTTGAATCGGCAAAGATGAACTGATCCGGTTTGTAAGCATCGCCGCTAAACCAATTCTTGATGGTCAATGAATCAGTAGTTCCGTCGATATTAATCCTCAGGTCATTGCCGTCCTTTCCTAATATCAGATCTTCTAATGTTATCCCCGCACCAAATTGTACAGTGTCTGTCGCTGTTGCATAATCACCGGCGAAATTTTCAATAATATCCACACCGTCGCCTCTACCGAAAATGTACGTAGTATCGCCTTCATTGCCTTGAAGATAGTCATTACCTGTGCCTCCGCTTAAGGTATCATCGCCGGTGCCGCCGTACATGCTGTCATTTCCGGAGCCGCCATCCAGATAGTTATTGCCGTTTGACGTTATTAACAAATCATTACCTTCATCTCCGAAAATAATGGTATCGCCGCCTTCATCATATAAACTATCATTTCCCGCGCCGCCGTATATTTCATCAACTCCGGCGCCGCCCCAGATTTGATCACTTCCAGTTCCGGCAAAGATAATATCGTCTCCGGCGTTTGCCACTACAATATTATTGCCGTCTCCGGCATCAATGTAATC
>MEUM01000089.1:10898-11608 GCA_001771735.1 Caldifarciminota bacterium RBG_13_43_14
GGATTTGATCATTGCCCGTTCCGGCATAGATTTCATTATTGCCGTCTCCGGCAACGATGATGTTTGCGCCGTCTCCCGCATCAATGTAATCATCACCTGTACCGGATTGGATTTGATCGTTACCAATACCGGCACAGATTTCATTATGGCCGTCTCCGGCATGAATGATATTATTACCATCGCCTGCATCTATGTAATCATTTCCGGTACCACCATCGATCGTATCGTTGCCTTCTGCGGCATACAGAGTATCATTACCGCCATAACCGCCAATCAGGTTATCGCCGCCTTCACCATCAATGTAGTCATCGCCCTGATCGGCCTCGGCAACATTGGAGGCGTCACCATGCAGTTGATCGTTATCTGCTCCGCCGAAAATAATATCGGCACCGCCTGCTCCAATTATTGTATCGTCTCCGGCTTCGCCATCCAGATAATCATCACCGGCAACATCGTTATAGTCTCCTTCCATATAGTCATTATCATCGCCGCCAAACATAACATCGTTGCCCGCACCACCATAGAGGCTATCTAATCCCGCCTCGCCATCTAAATAATCATCGCCGTCATCGCCACAAAGAGTATCATTCTCGGTTCCGCCAAATAGTTCATCATTGCCGCCATGTCCAGTAAGCACATCATTGCCCTCGCCACCGTCAATGTAATCATCTCCATGTAGTTCAATTAGCAAATTTGCTACGCCATCATCA
>MEUM01000089.1:11630-12644 GCA_001771735.1 Caldifarciminota bacterium RBG_13_43_14
CGCCGCCTTCAATAAAATCATTACCGGCATCTCCGAATATCGTATCGCTGCCCGTTCCACCATAAATCTCATCATCGCCGCTCCCGGCTAAAACAAAATCATTCCCTGAACCTGCATAAATCACATCATCGTCCCCAGCGCAGTCCTGATCTACATCATTTTTCACCAAGCCAAAGTAGTCCCAAGTTAATTCATAGAAAGTTGTATTCCCTGATGGTGTTGCCGTAATTGTATATGACCAATCATCACGATGAATATCCTGACTAGAATAAGCAAGGCATGCACCATCTCCAAGTATTAAATCGTCACTACCGCCTCCTACCAGCAGGTCTTTACCAGCTCCGCCACATACAACATCGGTAGTGTTTGACCCGTAAACATAGTCGTTACCTGAATTACCTGATAAAAAATCGCCCCGTTCATTCATGTTTGGGGCTGTTTCTCCATCGGCAATCAATTGTTCCATCTCACCATAATTATCGCCGAATAACTTATCATCACCTCGGCCACCGTTAATGTCGTCGACACCCGCATTGCCTTCCATTATATTATTCAGTATATTATTATTGCTGAGCCCATTATCCATTAATGAATCATTGCCGGCACCACCAAGAAGCCAATCTTCACCTCCACCTCCGTCTGCGGTTCCTCCTACACAAATGAAATCACATCCGGCAGCACCATCCATTCTATCGTTACCAGGAGTATCATACAACCAATCGTCCATTCCCGGCACAGACCAGTTTGGATCAATAATCAAATTATGCCATTCATCACATCCTCTTTGAATACCTGGTTGAATAGGATCAACATCCAGCGGCCCAAAATCACCAGTAATATAATTTGCTATCACCGGATTCTCCGGCACGTCGATCAGGTTAATACCGAAATCGCCCTCCTGGAAGTCTTCATTGAGGATAACGGTGGTGGTCGTTGTACCATCATTATAAGTTACAATAAAGTCACCACCCGACATAACACCTTCAAATAAACCGTCAGGACTTTTATATTTTC
>MEUM01000090.1:0-245 GCA_001771735.1 Caldifarciminota bacterium RBG_13_43_14
GGGTTTCTTTTGGTCCTTGTGCAGTGGCAAAGGACTCGATGATTCATGTCATCTGGCAGGATTCCAGGGATGGGAATTGGGAGTTGTACTATAAGCGTTCGTGTGATTACGGTCTTACCTGGGGACCGGATACGCGACTAACCGTTGCGTCAGAAACATCCGAATCCCCTTCGGTCGCGGTATCGGCTTCAAATGTGCATGTTGTATGGTGGGATAATCGTGACGGTAACTATGAAATTTATTAT
>MEUM01000090.1:319-12545 GCA_001771735.1 Caldifarciminota bacterium RBG_13_43_14
CCCTCATATCACGGCTACCGATAGTGTGCTTCACATTATCTGGAAAGACGGACGCGCGGGTAATGACGAAATTTACTACAAGCGTAACCTTACTGGTAATCCCGCGGTCTATGAGGTTCCGGGTTATGTATCGGGAATTGCATTTTCGGTCAAGCCAACACTCTTCACCGATGGATTGAGCATTGAGTTCAGCCGTCCCCTGGCTGCTCCGTTCTGGATCACGCTTCAAGATGTTCTGGGTCGGCCGATCATCCGGTATGAATCTGGCCCGGTGTCAGCTGGTGTACAGCTTTGCGGAAATAGAATAGCTACATTACCGGCAGGAGTCTATATTTTGACGATGGAGTCTCAGGGTAAAACTATCGGTTACTGTAAAATTGTTAAAGTGAAATAATAAGCCGCTACACCATTCTTTCGAATACTTTCCGGAAGTGGAAACCGTAAATAGCGAAAGTTACGGCAAGCGGTGTAAGCCGCGGACGGTGACAGACGCTCCATAAGAACAGGCGCCAATAATGGAAGCGTTCTTTTTCTCTTACCCCCAACACAAAAATCGACATGATAAATGCCCTGATCTCATACAGGTGCAATCGCGACTGCTTGGTCCTTAACGGTTTGTAATTTTTAAGAAAATTCTTCACCCGGGCATAGAAAAAATCCGGCGAATATATCGTCTTGAGGATTTTTTTATATCCGTTCATCAGCGTTTGATGTTGCATCTTGGGGATAAAATTGATCGTACAATCCGTGTTATTGCCCGTACAGTTTTTCAGCAAGCGGTTCTCCTTTTCCAATCGTTGATGAAGCCGAGTACCGTGAAGCGCATTAAGCAATCCGACCATGGCGGTAACGATGCCGCTGGATTGAATGAACCGTATCTGGCGTTCAAAGATCGTTATCGTGTCGCTATCAAAACCGACAATGAACCCACCCTGCACCTGCAGACCTAATCGTTGTATCTTTTGTACGCTGGCGACCAGATCGCGGTTTATATTCTGGCGTTTTCCGCATTCAGCCAGGCTTAACTCATCCGGTGTTTCAATACCCACAAAAACAGTATCAAAACCAGCCCGGGCCATTAAGGTAATAAGTTCTTCATCATCGGCAAGATTCACCGAGGTCTGGGTAAGAAAAATGAAAGGATATTTATGTTCTTTCATCCACTCGGTGATGGCGGGCAAAATCTCGCGCTTTAAGAGCTCTTTATTACCGATGAAATTATCATCGACGAAAAAGACGGTGCCGCGCCATTTTTGTGCGTAAAGATTTTCCAGTTCAGCGATGATTTGATGAGTACTTTTAACCCGTGGCCGGTTTCCGTAAAGCTGCCAGATATCGCAAAAATCACATTGAAACGGACATCCGCGGGAAGACTGAATGCTCATCGATGAATACTTATTCATCTTGATCAGTTTCCATGACGGCATCGGTGTTTTTTTGAGATCGGCCCACTCGCTGGTCGCATAGACATGACGCGGAGTGCCTTTGTGCAGATCTTTCAAGAATTGAGGTAGTGTAATCTCAGCTTCGTTGAGCACCAGATGATCGATATTATGATATTCATTATGACAACTTGTAAACAATGGACCGCCAGCTACGATCTTGACCTTTTTCGCCTTGCAGCGATCAATAGTCTCATTTACCGATCTTCTCTGTATCGACGTAGCGCTGATAAAAACAAGGTCTGCCCATTCGAGGTCTTTGTCCTTTAATTTTTCTACGTTCATGTCAACCAGTTTTTTCTCCCACTCAACCGGCAGCATGGCGGCAACCGTCAATAGTCCAAGTGGTGGATTGGTGGATTTTTTAAATATGAATTTTAATGCATACTTAAAAGACCAGAAAGTTTCTGGATATTGGGGAAAAACCATAAGTATTCTCATTGATATATCACCACATTCGATTATATACACAGATACCGTACTGTCAACAGTTGATCCAATGAAAGTCAAGTGATATTTGTTGCCGGGGCTTCATTTTAAAAACTCCCCGCAATGGATGGTTGCGGGGAGTTAATAGTGACGACCTGGGAGGGTGATTGCAGTCGTCACCAGTTCCGCCATTTGTAAACAGCGCCCCATTGCGCAGTTCGTGGAAAAGCGAAAAACGACGGAATATTATTTGCGCAGCGTAATTTATAATTCTTTCATCGTAAATCGATAACAAAATACCAGCGATTTGACCAATTTGATTCATACTGCCATTTAGGACTGCCGGCTCGTATCTGCCACCAGAAAGTGCCGGTTGTTTCGGCTAAAAATGCATAACAGGTATCATTGCTGAAATCGTACATTAATGTATCAAAATTCTGACCGACGAGAATATTATAATATTCTTCATCGACCATAGATTTCCATTGTAAATCCACTACTTCAGGTAATGAATCGATAATAAATTGATGATTATTCGGAGGATAAATCAGGGGAGGTCCAGCTGGTTGCCAGCGGGCTTCAAAGTCTCTGGTTTCTGACCAACCCGTGTAGTATTTCCAGGTTGCGCTGTAAGCACGAACCCTCCATGAATAATCGCAAAGCCGATAACTATCCATTAAGATTATAGTCCATTGATTTGAAGTTACTGCATAATAAACCGGTGCAAAGGTGTCGATAACCAATTCGAACGTGTAATCTTCGGCGTCGCTTACTTCAGTCCAGCTAAAATCGATATAAATATTAAATGGATACGATATTGCCATATATACATAATTATTTTCCGGGGAGAGTAATTGTGGTGCGGCTGGGGGATCAAGCAGCGTGTCTGGATTTGGTTCGAAGTCATACGGGTCGCGGCAATTGATCCCGGATAACATTAACAATATGGTCGCCGTTAAAAGCAATAATAATATAATTCTCGTACTATTCATGGCTTTGTATAATATAGTAGTTTGGGCTTGTGAAAAAATTGTGAAAAAAGGGGCGGTGCTATTGATGAATCGAGCCCGCACAAAGATCATTTAGCCATGATCGCACGCCCCTGTTTTATCGTGTATAATGTATTTGTTGTCCGTTTCAAAAAATCACGGTTCTGGGATATGATGATATAGGATAATCCCGGTTCCTGCAGGATCTCGACAAATTTATCGACCGCGTCCTCGTCAAGACCGTTTTCCGGTTCATCCAGCAGTAATATTTTCGGTTTCATGACCAGGATCGTGGCCAGGGCCAGGCGCCTTTTTTCTCCACCAGAAAGAGTATAGGGGATTCTTTTTTCATATCCATCGAGTCCGACCGTATTTAAAACCTCTTTGATCATGTCTTTTACCTGATGGCCTTTATAGCCAAAGTTGAGCGGGCCAAAGGCAATTTCCTCCTCAATGCTTGGACAGAATAATTGATTATCCGAGTCCTGGAAAAGAAATCCGATATTGGCGCGAACTTCAATGAAATCGTTTTCTCGGCTGCGTTCTCGTCCCAGAATGTTTATTGTACCATGCAGCGCTTTAAGTAAGCCCATGATCAAATAAAATACAGTTGTTTTACCGCAGCCATTTGGTCCGATAATTCCGAGGCGTTCTCCTTTTTTTACTCTAAGTTCGAATTTATCCAGTAATTCGGGTTTACCAGGATAACCAAAGCTCAACCGTTTAATATCAATTATAATATTTTCATCCATTGTATAATTGCCAATGTGGTGATAGCAGTAAAAATGGTTATCGCCACAAATATGTCCCTCCATTTTAAAGCGAAATGTTCAAGAACCCAGTATTTCCCGGTGAATCCACGGCAGATCATAGCGCGATGCACCTGCTCCGAACGTTCATAACTTTTTAGCAGAAGATTGGCAACCAGATAAGCATAAGTGCGATAGGTAAAAAAATTGGTTTTAGGCCTAAACCCCCTTGCCCGCAGGGCATCGCGTATACATTTATATTCGTCGAAGATCACAAAAGCATAGCGATGAATAAGAAAGAAAAGATGTACGAATTTGTCCGGTGCACCAAGGTGGCGGATCGCGTGGGTCAGCTGGAAGATTGGGTTGGTCGATAAAAGAGCAATATTGCACAGGATGATGGCATTGTATTTGAGCGTGATCTCGAGCGCATTGATCAAACCCTCGCGGCTTGCCTGAAGAGACCCAATATGAAATACGATCTTGCCGGGATAAGAAAATGGCAGTATAAACCAGATAAAGAGGATGAATATATTGACGATCGTAAGACGCGAAAATAAGATTTTGAATTTTAGTTTGCTTATTAAGACCAATATTATTGCCAGTACAAAGAAACTCAAGATCGCCGGTATTTTATTCGATAAAGCAGTAATAATCGAAAAAAATAATGCAATCAGAATTTTAATTCTCGGGTCAAATCGATGGATAAATGAATCACCGCTCGTGAAATCATTATATATCATTTTTTTCGACGGCTCCGCAAATACATAATCACGCCCATGAGACCAAAAATATAACCGATACCGCCGATGACATCGGTGGCCGATATTGTTTTTCTTTCCAGGTGTGATAATCGCCGAGCGATCGGATGCAGTTTTTCATCGATGACTTCGGACAACAAACGACGCAGCTCGGTTTCATCGATCTCCTTTTTATCCGTAACCGGGGTTTTTAAGACGGGAGTCTTAACGGCAGTTTTATTGACTGTTTTTATTTCCGGCAATTCGGAGGCTTTAATCACTGTTTCAGCAAGATGCCCCATGCTGGCATTAGCGATTATTTTGAGATCGGTTTTAGCCGGTACCGTAAAAGAGAATTCCCCATTCTGATCAGTTTTTCCTTCGAGCAGTTTCTTGTTGTTCGGATCATGGACTTCGATCATGCAATTCTTGACCGGATCGCCATTGCTCAAATACACCTGAGTATATACTATAGAGCCTTCAACATTGGCCAAAATGTTGATCTTATGCGCGTGCGTAAGCGATAGTGAGATCAGCAAACTTAGCCCACACAATATATTTTTGTTCATACTACTCCTTTGAGTAATTCGGGTTTTGCACGCCGCAAAAAAACCACGATCGTCGTAACGATCAACCCTTCGATGATCATTACCGGTAAATGAGCGATCAAGATCAATCGAGCGACGGTTATGAATTGCTCGCCGCTTATCGCCAATGCCGCGGCGATAATGATAACGGCGAGCATGACACCGCAAAAGCCTGCCAAAAACCCGGCGATTACAGCTAGGCTCTGATTTTTACCGTTAATTAATTTACTGAATATCAGATAACATAATAAAGCGGGAAAAGCCATGGCGAAACAATTTACTCCCAATGTGGTGAGACCGCCGAACTGAAAAAGAATGGACTGGAGTAACAGCGCAACAAGTATTGCCGGGAATGACGCCCATCCGAGAATAATACCGACCAGACCAGTAAGGATAAGATGAATACTGCTCGGACCGATCGGTACATGAATCAGAGATGCCACGAAAAAAGTTGAAGCCATCACTGCAACCCGGGGTGTTTTATCAAAATCCATTTTTCGCAGACCCACACTGCAGCCAGCCGCAGCCGCGGCTACGCCGGATATCAGTACCGGTGCGGCAAGAACCCCTTCGGATATATGCATACTGCCCTATTGCTTCATGTTAATAACTTGAACCCAAAAAACAGCGCCGAGTTCTACTGGATAGTCTTTTTGATCCTGTGGATTACGCATTTTCTCATCCGCTTCGCCCAATGCAGCGAATCCCCACCATCCGGCACAGGGCATTGCATAATGAAATATGCCACTGATGTCAGTTCTTATGATTTGCGTAACAAAAGGTCCGGCCGGCGCTTTGTATTTTTGAGCGTCATTGTAATATTCGACCTCAACATCGATATTAGGTGCCGGTTTACCGTTTAGCTTGACCATACCGGTGAAAATGTTACCGGTATACAGACCATACGGTCGGGTGAGAGGCATGATTTCGGCTGATAATCCGATCTCTGCATCCCAGCCCTTTTCCATACCGAAGGCATGTACCACTACTTTTGTATAATGGATAATGAATACTTCTTCGGCCGGTTCCCAGTAGGGTTGTGGTTCAACAAAGAAAATATGATCGCCGGGATTTTTCACTCGATAATTCATTTTCCAGGCAGATAATCCATCAATATCATACCGGGAAATACCAGATAAAAGATCCTCACGCTCTTCGCCTTTTATCATTACCCCGAATAGTGATGGTCTTACCATGTTCAATATGTCGCCTTCAAACGGATGGCAAAAGCGAAGATCAATACTGATATTTTCGCTGCCTGGTTCGACAATTGTTGATGACGGTATGATCATCTGAAAATGACCGAAGAGCGGTACAATTAGAGCAAACATTAATATTGAGAACATTATTTTCACAATACCTCCAATGATTTAGAATTCATAATGTAGGCCGCCGGTCATTAGCATGGAATCGCCAATATCTTCAAAACCACCGGACAAGCCCAGGTCAAACCTGAGTGCTGGTATAAGACAGATGTTGCCACCTATTTGCCAGGTATCAAGGTTATCATCATTGCCACTTGCTTCCAGTCCAACCGTGAACCTGGGAAAATCATATAGGATTCCTAGAGCATAAATAATAGAGCTGTTGTCATCAGGCATCGTAGTTACTGTATAGCCGGTATTCAGGTTAATACAAAATGGACCAAAGCCATGGGACAGTATGCCGTTGAATACATAAGAAGGATCACCAGGATTAACCACTACTGAGGCGGCTAGTAAATCGGTAAGCAAGACGTATTTTAAACCTATTTCAAGACTGGTGAAACCATTTATTTCATCAGGCTCAAAAATATGTCCGAAACCAATGCCGATATCCATGCGATTGGTCAGTCCATGTTTAAAGCTTACGGAAACAGCTGAATTGTCAGGCCAGTAATCCAATCCAAATTCAAGTTCGTGTATTCCGGCTTCAACTGTTCCTGCATCATCGGTGAAAAAGGGACGAGCCGCATAGGCGAGACCCGTTACTAGAATTATGAGCAGGCTTGTAATGATTTTATTGAACATATTTTTACCTCCTTTTGGCCAATTAATAATCCCCCATTTCCCCCTTTATAAAAGGGGGATAATAGGAGAATTTATATTTTTATCTATATGAAAGAACATGTTAAAAATCATAATCATTAATTTAAGCGAGTTTTTCACCGGTGCTGGTTGTGGTCAGTTTGCCATGTTTTATACCCTTGGTGCTGAGCAAACGGTCGGCGATTTTTTTTACATCACCAGCTTTTCCCCGTATTGCCAGAACCTCGAGACAGTTATGCTTGTCAAGGTGAATATGCATGGCGGACAGGATCTGGTTGTGATATTCATGCTGGATCTCGGTCAGACGCTCGGTCAATTCTCGGACCTCATGGCTGAAGACGATTGTGATCGTACCGACAATCTCCTGGTTCGGGCTTTTCCACTCTTCCTGGACAAGACGTTCCCGGATCAAATGCCGTATCGCTTCAGAACGGTTAGGAAATCCCAAATGCGCGATCAAATGGTCAAAATCAACCAGCAAATCAGTGCTCATTGAAACGCCAAAACGAATTGCTTTACTCATATTTCTCCTTTGTACGTGTTACTTTTCGTAAAATCATAACACATTATAATTAATGGCTAATAAAAGTCAAGGATAACTTTGACTGTAATAGCGAGACGCTACTCGCTAATCGGCAAAGAAAAATGAAGTGGTGAAAAGCAAAAAAAGGGTATCGCGCAGCGCAGGAAAAAGCACAAAAAAGCAGACCTTAATCAATAAAAGACTATCAAGGTCTGCTTTAAATTATTGCTGTTACTGTACAGTCAGCTGGAAACCGATGCCGCCCAGTTCGGTCGGTATGATTATATTACGCGTGAATGATGTTTGTTCGACATCATCAATGAAAATTTTGAAAACAAGCGTATCGGTGAAATTCGAAGAATCGCTTTTATAGACAATGCCTTGAAGTATATCGCCTTTGCTTAAGTCGAATTCGTAATTATTGGGAGTAGTACCAGTCATGGCTTCCTGGGCTCCGCCATTAAGTGTGTAATAACCATCATAAGCAACAGCTATGCTCTGGTTATTGCTCAAATCGATGACAATGGTTTTAGTTTGGCTGCAGCCAATACATAGAACCAGCGTCATGACACAGAATAAAGCAGTTACATATTTCATCGTGCCTCCTTTTGACACTTGTAATCTATTTATATACGTTGTCAAGCAGCGAACTATCTTGTGTCCGTTAACAATTAAACATGCACAGACAAATGATTTTTTTGATATCACGCAACCATATAATAAGTTTGTGATCTACCCGCAGTAATAAGCTGCTACAGCCAGGAAAAAACTTTCAGGTCGATCCTGCCCGAATTATCGATATCAATACCTTCTGCGAGCAAGAGCTGTTTTTGCAATTCAGCGCCCCGGCCTTTTCTTAAAGCTATCATGCCCTTGCCGTTAATGACTCGATGCCAAGGCAGGCCGTGCTTTTCGCTTGATGAATGCAATATATAGGCAACCTGGCGCGCCGCGCGGGAATTTCCTGCCCAGGCAGCTGCTTGCCCGTACGTTATCACGCTGCCTTTTGGGATTTTTTTTATGATCTGAATGACCCGCTCGGTAAAAGGGACGGTGCTTGACATTTTGACATTAGTTTTTTATCATGTTTTAGTGTGCTTTATCTTAGCGGTAAATGTCAAAATGTCAAGCACCGTCCCCGTCTCCGGATTCTATTATTTTTTACGGAGGAACCCGAACAAACCGCCGCCTTCTTTTTTGTCATCATCATTAGCTGGTGGTGTAGTTGCCGGCGGCGTTGAAGGCAGTTCTTCTTTTTTTGCCGGCGGTGCCTGAGTTGCAATCGTAACCAATCCAGATGAAATCATACCATAAAGTATACGTGCGGTTTCAAATTCAGAGAGATTTGCTTTGGCGGCGATCTTACGGATGGTTAACGATCCATCAACAAAAGAAAGTACTTTCCATTCTTCCGGCTTGAGATGTATCTTTTCGACCCCGGCTTCGGGAACCTCAACGATTTGTACGACAACCTCAAATGACGGGATCAATTTCTGGATCTTGTTCATTTCATCGATACGGCGTGCCGCTTCAAGAATTACTTGCTGGATCGGAAGATCGACCGTACGCTCAAGGGTCTCCTCATTGGGATTGAAGACGAACCTTCCTTTTTTCCAACCCAGAATAATATCGATCGCTGATTCGCCGCTGAATGTATTAGTACGGGCATGAACGACAATGCCATTTTTAAAATATACTATTCCAACATCAGTTTCAGATTGTATTCTTAAACCTCCATCCTTCTGGCCAAGTTGTATCAGCTGAAAAACGTCGGTAAGTTCAAAATCCTCCAAGTTGCCTTGCAGTGCCATTATTCTCGATAAACTCCCATTCGACGGAATTTCTGAATTCGGGACGCGATCAGTTCATCAGTTGGGATCTCGACAAGCTCCTCAAGGTCAGTTTTGAGGTAATCAGTTATATTCCTTGCGGTCTGATCGAAATCAAAATGAGCGCCACCCAGGGGTTCAGGTATGATCTTATCGATTATGCCATTTCCTTTAAGGTCCTGGGCAGTCATTCGAAGCGCCTCAGCCGCATCTTTATTTTTTGATGAATCGCGCCAGAGTATCGACGCGCATCCTTCAGGTGAGATCACCGAATAGAATGCGTTCTCAAGCATCAAGATGCGGTCGCCGACCGCGAGCGCAAGTGCACCTCCTGAACCGCCTTCGCCGACGATCACTACGATGATCGGTGTCGGAAGCACTGAACATTCAAAAAGATTGACCGCGATCGCTTCAGCCTGTCCTCGTTCCTCAGCGCCTACCCCCGGGTATGCACCTTGAGTATCGATAAAGGTGAGAATTGGCATTTTAAACCTCGCCGCCATTTTCATTATCCGTAATGCCTTACGATAGCCTTCGGGATGAGGCATTCCGAAATTACGTTTCATGCGGTCTTTTGTGTCCCGTCCCTTTTGATGGGCAACGATCGCGACCGAGTACGTATCGAATTTAGCGATGCCGGCAACAATCGCCGCGTCATCCCGGAATCTGCGATCACCATGCAGTTCAACAAATTCATTGGTGATACGATTTATGATATCAAGAGGATAGGGCCGACGTGGATGTCGGGCAAGCTGGGCACGCTGCCAGCGTGATAAATTGGAATAAATTTTCTTCTTTAAACGATCAACCTGTGCCTTCAGTCGTTCAATTTCATCATCAACGCCCCGTAATCCCTTAAGCTCTTCAATCTTTTTTTCCAGTTCGATTATTGGACGTTCAAAATCAAGCCAGATGCCGTTCATTAGAATTCAAATCCGATACCTAAAGTGTTTATCATACCAAGACTTCTCGGATAGATCGATCCAGCATACTTGAAAGCAATGTTCCCGATTGCCATATCAAAACCAAAAGCTGGAAATATTCGTTCGCGGTACTGAGCCGCAAGATTAATAGCCAGGATCGGGTGTAAGGGTACATTCACCGACATATCACCTTCAAAATCACTGGTGTTAACCAGATAATGAGCATCACCGCCCAAGCCAAATTTATTGAACTGATAGGTCAGTCCCATGCTCAATTTGGCTGGAAGATTAATATCATCATTGCGTATCGTCAATTGAGAACCAAAATTCGTAACCCCAAGACTTATGCTGCTTTTTTCATTGCGATATGAGAAAGCGAGGTCAAAGGCCAGAGCGTAATCTGAGTATATCATAATATTTTCAGAAATGTACTTGAGATTCAGCCCGATTCTTCCCTGCTCGGTGATATCGGTGCTGGCACCGAGTATGATCGAAAAATCATTGGCAGTATAATTGGTAAGCGGATCTTCGGTTGGATAGTCAGGGTGCCATTCGATCTCTCCGTAATCAAAATTAACAAAACCGATCCCGATTCCAATCTTGCCGAATTTTTTACTGAGAGCCATGGAAACGCTATGCATATCAAGATAGAATTGATTATACGAACACCAGAGCATATATTTATCTTCAGCCCGGAATTTCGATGGATTATAAAAAATAGCTTCAGTTCTATCGGCGTTGGAGAATCCAGCGGTTAATCCTAATGGAGAGACGGGTAAAAGCAGCGAATTAACACCGGAACTGTTTATCAAAAAATATATAAGATACAACATTTTATTTCCTTTTTATTCTTCTATTATTTCGACGTTGGCGCGGGGCAGAGTAATTGTTTCTTTATTATCAAGCTCAACGCTAAGTACCCGGACATGAGCTTCAGTCTCGATATCGGCGAGATCGACCGGTAGATTGATAATCTTGCCGATATCACCAAAATGCGGTTCGCGAATGATTCTAACCGACATGCCAATCTCAAGTCCAGTGCCGCTTGATAGATCAGCAGTTTTTTTAGTCGGTGCGCTCTCCAGCGGAACAAGCACCTCAGGCCTCATCACACCAGCGCGGATTTGAGTGGCACCGTTGATCGATGCTTTTTTACCTTCAAGTGATTTAAGCAGATTGAAAGTGCGATCCGCCATCCGGAGCCGACCAAAACCTTCGGTGATGATCAAAGTTAAACCAACCTGTTCATGTCCGGTGATCGCGACACCGATATCATAACCCATGAACTTCTTCAGATCATTATCTTCGATACCGCCCACCACAATACCTCTCACCCCGATATTGCGAGCATGTACCAAAGTGTCATAATCAACGATTGAACCGCCGATCACGATTTTATCTTTAAAGGATTTATCAATATCATTTTGGGTCAACGGCTGATCTGGGCTGCTGACGGCCGTTGCCAGTAAGCCGATCGTTTCACCGCCGATACCAAAAATACCTTGGATGAAGCTTCCGCTGGAACGGATTCTCACACCTTCTTGTTTGATTGTTTCAATAACTTCTCCATTGATGTAGCCTATCACTTCAACGGGGATTGGAGGTTCACGCAAAATAACCTGACCGGTGATCTTTGAGATGCTTTCGATCCTACCTTCAATCGGGCTTTTAACATGTGATTTGAAAAGTCCAAAAAAACCTTTGCTGCGAGCGAGCAGTTCATCTTTTTTCACCTTTTCGCCGGCTTTTTTCAGCATCGCTTCTTCAATCTCTTCAGGTAATATACCTAATAAACCCGCGATATTAAGGGTTTGAACATTGCCGGGTAGTTTTGTCCGGGAAACGACCTGTTCCGCGGTAACTTTTTCACCTTGTTTGACCAATATATCCCCGGGTAGCGGTAGTCGTCGGTCTTTAATCAATACCGTATGACTAAGAACTTTTAGACCAGGAGTATAAGCATGTGTCAATTAAAACCTCCTTAATGG
>MEUM01000090.1:12670-14275 GCA_001771735.1 Caldifarciminota bacterium RBG_13_43_14
TTCACCTCTTCCTTGGCGGCGTTCAGTTTGGCAATAAATGGTTCATAAAATTTATGCAAGATATCGGTCCAGGCGGTTTTTCCAGTCTCGATCTGGTCGAGACTTTTTTCCATATCGGCGGTAAAGGAAACTTCGAAAATATCATCGAAACGCGGGATTAAGATATTATAGACCTGCATTCCCAGTTCAGAAGCTTGGATCTTGTTATCAATTTTCTTGATGTAATAACGGTTGAATAATGTATCCATAATGTGGGCATAGGTTGATGGTCGACCAACGCCATTCTCTTCCATTTTCTTAATAAGACTGGCTTCAGTATACCGGGGAGAGGGCTCGGTCTTTTTTTCGATGAACTCAATATTGTTTATTACAACGATCTCACCCTGAGTAAGGTCCGGGACATTACCTCGTTCAATGATATCACCACTAACGATCTGATAACCATGAAATACTGGTTTTGATTCTTCACTTCGGAAATCAATGTTCTGATGGCTCACGATCGCTTCTTTTTGCCGATATTTCGCATTCGCCATCTGGGAAGCGAAAAAGCGGTCATAAATAAGTTTGTAGATCCGGTATTGATCCGGTGTCAGCGATCCTTTGACCAGATCCGGTTCGATCATTATTTTGGTCGGATGAATCGCTTCGTGTCCACTCTGAACATGTTTGCGGTCCTTGAAAATTCGAATATTCGGAGCCAGGTATTCTTTGCCGAACTTGCCTATGATCTGATCGCGGAGTTCATTGAGAGTATTTTCATTTACCCGGACCGAATCGGTTCTCATGTACGATATCAGACCCATCCTGCCCTGGGGCAGGTCAACGCCTTCGTAAAGCTGCTGAGCAATGACCATAGTTTTTTTGGCCGAGAAATGGAATTTTTTTGAAGCTTCCTGCTGCAGGGTAGAAGTGATAAGCGGCGGTGGTGGTGTTCGTTGGGGATTATTGATCTTGAATGAAGTAATTGTAAATTCCACACCTTTACTTAATATTTGCTTTATATCATTGAGTTCCTTTTCACTGTTAATTCGACGATTAGTTTTATCGATCTGCCACAGATTGGCTTTGAAATTTTCGTTTTCTCTGGTTGTAAATTCCGCTTCTGCGGTCCAGTACGGGGTCGATACAAACGTGGCGATCTCATTTTCTCGTTCGCAAATAAGCCGGAGCGCGACGCTCTGCACCCGTCCGGCCGAGAGACCTCTCTTAATGATCGCCCAGAGAATCGGACTGGTGTAATATCCAACCAGGCGGTCCAGTACCCGGCGTGCCTTATGGGCATTGACCAGATTGCCATTTATCTCGGTTGAGTTATTAAGCGCATCGCGTACATGCTCGGGGGTAATTTCATAGAATAACGCCCTTTTAATCGTGCTGCCGTGGGAATCCAGTTCTTCGGCGAGGTGCTGGGCGATCGCTTCTCCCTCGCGGTCCGGGTCAGGCGCTAAATATATCACACTAGCCTTGGCACAAGCCTTTTTAATAGATTGAATTATTTTTGCTTTACCCCGAATCTTTATATACGTGGGATTGAAATTATTATCCACGTCGACACCGATCCTTGATTTCGGCAGGTCTTTTATATGGCCACGTGAAGAAATCACG
>MEUM01000091.1 GCA_001771735.1 Caldifarciminota bacterium RBG_13_43_14
CACGTCCAAATATCGATCTCAGCCAGACGCCAGACACCAATGATATGTACCCATGGTTATGCGTGGATTTCACGAACCTATACGTAGTATGGCAATCATGGAGAAATAACAGGTGGAAGGTAATCCTTACAAAATCTACTGATAATGGAACGACCTGGTCTACACCAGATACTGTGCCCGATATATTGATAGTGAATGATTTAAATTCAGGCATTAATTTTGGCCCGCAGCCAAAAATTGTGGCTGATAGCAAGAGCAACTCTGACACAACGTTTCTCTACATTGTATGGGCAGATAATGCAACCGGTGCGAATCAAATAAAGCTCGCACGCTCAACAGATTTTGCTCAATCATTCATCGACCTCGGTATTGTCGATAAGAATACCGGTAATGTGAATAGGCATCCGTACATTGTAGTTGATGATAGTGGCTGGGTTCACTGCGCGTGGGATCTAGGCACAAGCGGCAGCAATCAGGACCCGCATCCTTGGATTGGATATAATAGATCCCAGGACAGGGGAGCAAACTTCATGGTGAATGATCTGATTGTCAACGATGATTCTACGGAAGTATTCAGAGGGAATCCATCAATTACCTATAACGCCATAAACGGGAATATACTGGTCAGCTGGGAGGATTCCCGACGCGCGGGCGGCAATGCGAATCCTGATATATGGATGAGCAAAATGCACAGGGATAGCATATCTTTTCAGCAGAATGAAAGAACAAACTGGTGGCTTCAGGATACGACCGAGCGTTATGATAATTTTCGACCGGTTATTAGAATGGATCCACAGGGAATAATGGTCGCTGCCTGGCATTGCGATCCCGAGGAAGATGGAACATATGGCATACATATGGCTGCCTACAGCGATTCATTGCACCGATTCTCTGGAAGCCAGACACTCTATGATACATATACTGGAACGAGTGGAGCTAATTTCGGAAATGCCTTTTACGCTCCATCACTTTTTGTAACAGAAATTGACAGCATAACCAACTTCTTCCTCGTCTGGCAGGATTTTATCGAGGATACACTCGGCGGTAATATCTACTCGATACGCGGGCGGGTGGTTGAAGTGCTCGCCGACCTTGATGTTGACAATGACTCTCTGGACGTGGTGAACGATACAATGAACCTGCGAACCCAGCCGGCCGGACCAGTTTATTCACCGTATGCAAAAGGATTGTTTGTCCTTATTAACACCAGCGATACATATAATCCCGATTCGGCCGATGGACCAAGTATGTCACGAATTGATTCACTTCGGACATTCGGTTCATTGAGCGGACCGGGTGGCATGATCGATAGTATCTTTGTGCTTGGTTTACCCCAGAGCATGACTGTAGGGCAGATTGCCTTATGTACGCTTGCGGTTGTAATTCCTGTTAATATGACCGAGGGGTTTTACTCCGGTTCGGTCATTATCGAAGGTGTGGATTCGCTCGGTGCGCTTGTACAGGAGATGTTCAGTGTGGTGATTTACGGACCACAGCCACGCGGAAATCTTGATTCACTCAGAATCGCACCCATTCCATTCAAGCCTAACAGCGATCCCTCGCACGATGCGATACATTTTCAGGGTCTTACAGCTGATGCAACAATAAGAATATATGATCTTGCCGGGACATTGGTTTTCGGTCCGGAGACTGACAGCGATGGCGATGGTCATATTGCCTGGGATGCGGAAGTGGCGAGCGGAATATATATTTATCTTGTGACCACGACTGATGGCGAGATGAAAAAAGGCAAGCTTTCGGTTATTCGCTAAGGAGGACAGAATGAAATCAAATACTAAATCCAAAACACTAAGCTCTAAACAAATTCTAAATTCCAAACATGGGTTTTCAAAACATATTTTTGAATTTGTGTCATTGGGATTTAGATATTCGAGATTTGGATTTGTAATGCGAGTGGCCATGATTATTTTTCTTGCCGCGGCTCTGGGTTTTCTTTATGCCGGTGCCGGCGATGCCGGAGCCGCGTTTTTGAAAATCCCGGTCGATGCCCGGATTGTCGGCATGGGCGAAGCATCGGTTTCTTTCGTTGATAACGCCTCGGCGATGTTCTACAATCCGGCCGGATTGGGCAAGATAAAATCCCTGGATATTACCTTTATGCATAATGCGTGGCTACTGGGGATGAATCACGAGTATTTGTCGTCAGCGTTCGCGGTTCAGAAAATCGGCACCTTTGGTATTGCATTCAATTATTGGGGATCTGGTGCGATACCGATTATTACGATTCGCGGCGACTCGACCGGCGAGACGTTTTCGGCATCTGATTGGACAATAAGCTTGGGCTACGGAAGGGTGTTTGGCGATCTGTCGGTCGGGGGTTCTTTCAAATACCTCAAGGAGTCAAATGAGGAATTCGGCGCATCGTCGATGTCAATTGATCTTGGTGCCGGCTATGATCTTCCAATCAAGGGATTGAAAGCCGGTATGTCAGTAACTAATCTCGGCAGCGGCTTCAGCCTTGACCAGGAGCAGTATGCATTGCCGATGCTGTTTCGGCTCGGCTGGAAATATGATCTGGGTAACCTGGGATGCACGCAGGATTTCATCATTTCCAATGCCGACCCGGTTGGTTTTGCGCTCGGTTTGGAATACCGGGTTGCTGAGATGCTGGCTTTGCGCGCCGGCTATCGAAGTGGCTCCGGGGTTGAGGGGCTTTCCGGTTTGCGATCGGGAATCGGGATCGCGATCAAAGGCTTTGGCATCAATTACGCAGTCGCACCCTATGGAAAACTGGGCATAGCCCACCGGGTTTCACTATCATTTACCATTCTTAGATAAATTGACTGTATTATCGCCATAAAAATAAAAGGCGCAAGCGTATAATGCGCTTGCGCCTTTGCACTATAAGAATTATTTTTAACGTACCACTATCTTACCATTGGAGTTCGTTTCATCGCTGGCGAAAAGGAAGAAATAAACGCCGGCATTCACGCGATTATTGTCATTGTCTTTCAAATCCCAGTGCAGATTATCAATTTGACCAGTCGCGACCCCTGAAAGCCGGCGCACAAGACTGCCGCATTCGTCGTAAATGTTAATATTGTAGCTTGAACCATTATTCAATTGGAAAGTGAATTTTGTGCCATCAATACAGGGATTGGGTGTTGGCAAAACTTTTTGAGCAAGATGTTTGTGGTCATAATCTTGAATTGCCAGATTCACGATCCTGATCATGCCACCCTGTTTTACTTCTTTGGTCGAATCCGGTGACAGGTTCGGGTTTTGGAGAAAGGAAACGATCTCCAACCGGTTGAGATTCCATGAAGTCTGGGTTGTGAATGGCTGGCTTATGGTGGCCGAATCACCAGGAGGAATTGATACCGAGATCCCGGTAATGTCGGGGATATAGTCGCGCGCAACATGATTATGCCAGTTATCGCCGTTTGGCGCCGCATAGTACAGGCTGTCTTCGGTGATGACAAACAGCACGCGACCGCTGATCGTGGCGGTCGAGTCATTGCGGAATTTGGAGTAGATCGTACCGGTTCCATCTACGTTAGAATAACTGCCCTACATGCTCATAGTTATCGGCGACGGTTGATTCATACGGTTCACGATCTTTGTCTCCCATTGTGAATATGTATAACTGCCATGTGGATTGCCGTCATACCATAGCCAGGGTGTTGCATAATACCAGGTTCCACCATAATAATATGGAGGTGGATAAGAATACCAGCGTGAACGTGCTTCGGCATTGTACAGAGGATAGCTCGAACTAGCGTGCATTTCGATCAATGCGACCCTGCCTGGATAATTTATCGCGATCTGTGCCAGTGTACCACTGGCCGGATTGCAGGTTCCTCAACCTTCAGAGTATGCTTCTTCGCATACCACCACTCGCTGTGCGGCAAAAGCCGCGCTGAGTATGCCGAGCATCAAACCGAGTAGCAACCATTTTGATTTATTCATAAAACTCCTTTCGTTATCCATTATACAGGTAACAACTAATTATAATACTATTTATATATATGTCAATGGGTAATATACATTTAAGTCTCACGACCAATAATCCAGCTTCTTAGTGCCTCATGGGAATTACCACGTATTACATTGTTATTAGTACTGATATTATTCTTTAGTTGTATCTTTGCTGCCGCGATCATTACCTGATGGCGGTTCGAACACAATTTTCCAGCCATCTGCTTCCGGTACAAACCATATTCGCTCATATACTTTTCGATCGGAAATATCATCCCACATGGTTACATCAATAACCGCCTCGCCAATTCCAGTTTCTCCAGCCGTTATTTCATACCAGATCGAATCCGGTAATGCTTCATTTTCCCATTCACGGGCGATGTCGTTTCTTAGTTTGACTGAAAAGCAAAGCAAGGCAAGGTCTTTATTTTTTTCCCGGACCGCATTGATGAAAGTATCGAAAGTTGACCGCGGCGATACAAAATAATAATTGACATCATTCGCCAGAATCATTGATACTACAATTAGGTTCATAAAGATTATAAAGCGTTTCATTAAGTTCTCCTTTCGCGCTCCCCCTCACCCTAACCCTCTCCCCCTTATCAAGGGGGAGAGGGTTAGGGTGAGGGGGTTGTTCATAGTTTTTAGTGTTTAGTTCTTACTTTTCTTTAAGGATGTTACATAAATTCTTCCCCAGGTGAATGAAATTATTCCTCCCAGCGAATTACCGATCACAATCCCCCACCAAACCCCGGATAAACCAATATTCAATATGATCGCAAGAATATAGGCAGCTGGGGCGGCAAGTATGATAGTACGGACCAGCGTCATGATAAGTGAATACAATCCTTTGCCTGTGCCCTGGAACACTGATGATGAGAGCATGCCCAGCGCAGTCATGGGATAAAATACAAACATTATTCTCAAGAACATCATCAGATCCGGAGCAATGCGTGCTGCTTCGGGTGACCGCGTGAAAAGACGGGTTATTAATGGTGCAAGCACATAGGTTGCGGCCGCAATACAAAGTTCAATGATTACACCGATCTTAATTGCATACAAATAAGCAGTGTCCAGTTTTTGATACTGTGCACCGCCAAAAGCAGCGCCAGTAACGGCCGTGACCGCTGTAGCCATGCCGATCAGAGGCAGGGTCGCAAACATTACAACCCGCCAGCCCGTATTGAATACGGCGACGCCATCCGTGCCGCCGGCCTTTACTGCGATCAGGTTTAAAATCAATATTGAAAAAGACATAGTAAGCTGCATTGCGGTGCTGGGGATTGCTACCCGCATAATATCGTTGAATATCGTTCGTTGAAAACGAAAACCAGTCAGGCGTATCGAAATAAATGTATTCCGCCGTATACAGATCCAGTAAAAAAGGATTGTGGCTGAGATAAATAGGGAGATTAGAGTTGCCCAAGCCGCACCAGCAACGCCCAAGCGCAGGGTATAGATAAAGATCGGATCAAGAATTATATTCAGACCGGCGCCGATCATCATCGCATACATCGCCCGGTTCATGTCGCCTTCACCGCGCAACAATGCACTCGCGATATTGGCAAAAAATATAATTATCGTACCGGTGAACATGATTCGTCCATACTGGGATGCTGGAATGCTTATCGCACCAGCGCCCATTCTTAAAAAGATCTGTTTAATGAAAATAAAAAAGGGCAGGGTAACGAGTATCGCCGCGATAAGCATCATTATCATTGTATGGGCGGCGACTTTATCAGCGCCAGCTTTGTCATTTGCACCAATGCGTCTTGATACGGCTGAGCTGCCGCCAACCCCTAGTCCGGTTGATATCGCCATGATCATGAAAAAGAAAGGGAAAAAGAAACCTACGGCAGATAGAGCATCGGCACCCAGTCCCGATACCCATAAGGCATCGACAAAATTATAAATAGTCTGCACCGACATCGCGATGATCATCGGTATCGAGAGTTTGATAATCGCCCGCTTGGGATTGCCGAGTAGGGTTCTTATACCTTCGGTTTGCTGAAATTGAACATTAGAATGGGGATCAACTGTTGCCATGATTTTACGGATTATATGATATTGGTTATAAATGTCAAGCTGGCTGCTCTTAAAAATTTGATTGACTAAGGATAGTTAATATATACAATTTAATATGAAAAGAATGTATAAGGCAAAGTGGCGTTATGCGCTTATTGTGCTGTCGAGCGGAAGGTAAAAATGAAATATGTTGTTATCTATTTAGTATTTCTCATTCCTTTGTATCAACTGACCGGAACTGATATAAAAAAAGTCGAGCGCGGCGAGGCGAGGAATGATTATCGGGAAGGATATAATGATGGTGTTATTGCCGGCGAACAGGAAGGTCAGCAATTATGGCAGGTGCTTGGATGCATCGGTGGTGGTGCTGGGGCCTTTTTGGGTTGCTTATCGATCGGTTATACGTATCCTTGTTTCGAATCTACCAATGAAGGATCATGCCTTTTCGACCCGGATGAAGGCGGTATCGATCCTTATCTTTATGTGACTGTAAGTGGATGTGTCGGAGGAATGCTGACCGGCGGTTCGATCGCGCTGATGGCGGGAAGAGCTGGTGATTCACCGGCAATGCTGATCGGCCACAGCCCTGAATATACTCAAGGCTATATTGATGGATTCAGAAACATAACGAAAAGAAAAAAGGGAGAGGCCGCTCTTATCGGTGCGGTGATTGGCACGATGTCAAGTACTGTTTTTATGTTACTTATGATGTCGGGTACATTTTATGATTAACAGAGCAAAGATAATGGAGCAATGAATGGGTAGTGTTAAAGATTTTAAGATTATTAAACCCGCATCGGTTGAAGAACCGGGCATCGGCCGATTTATATTTACTGATCGTTATTCAGTTTTCGATTGGGGGGAGATGCCCGATCATATTCCGAACAAAGGTGCATCGATCGCAATGCTGAGCGCATATTTTTTTGAGCGGCTCAATGAACTAAAGATAGTTTCTCATTACCGGGGACTGGTGGGCGATAATAAAGTACGGTTATTGAGCGAGATCAGTGAACCGACCAATGTCATGGAGGTTACGCTTGTCCGGGTGTTAAAACCAGAATTAAAAGCTGATAAATACGATTACTCTATATATCAAAAAGAAAAAGGGAACTTTTTGATTCCGCTGGAAGTTATTTATCGTAATTCATTACCGCCGGGCAGCAGTGTTTTCAAACGTTTGAAAGAAGGACAGATAAAACCATCTGATCTGGGGTTTAGCCAGGAACCCAAACCCAATCAAAGATTAGAAAAAACAATACTTGATGTTTCGACCAAGCTTGAGATCACTGACCGCTATTTGACCTGGGATGAAGCAAGACAAATGGCCGGTATGAGCGATGAGGAATTAACTGAACTTAAGGCCGCCACAAATCAGATAAATAGTTTTATTACGGCTGAGTTCGACAAGGTCGGTCTGGTAAACGAGGATGGTAAGATTGAAGTCGCTTATAACCGTGAACGTAAGCTCATGCTGGTCGATGTTCTGGGAACATTGGATGAATGCCGTTTTACCTATGAAGGTATACCGGTGAGCAAGGAGATTGCACGCATTTATTATCGTAATACTGCTTGGTTCAAAGCAGTTGAAGAGGCAAAACAGAAAGACCGTCAGAACTGGAAAGATATATGCCGCCTGCAGCCTGAATCTTTACCACCCAGGTTAAAGGAACTGATATCACAGGTCTATTGTGCCTGTACAAATGAGATAACCGGAAGGATATGGTTTAAGAATGTTCCTGCGTTATATAAAATTCTAAAAGAGATAAATTGTTATATTAATTTTTGATCACAGTTGATATAAAAATAAAAGGTCATTAGCCAAAACATCCACTCGAAATATCCAAATCACAAGTACGGGATATGATAATAAGAAAACAACTTTTAGGTGAAGATTCTCTCACCAATCGCTTTTTTCTTTCTGTTTCTGTTTTCTTTCTTTCTTGGATAATTTGTCTTTTTTTGCCTTGACTTTCTTTTTTTCTTTTTCTTCTGGTTGCTTACCCATATTATCTTCCTTTCAATATTAAATAATAACCAGCAAATTATATATTTATTTTTAACCTAATGTCAAGAGTAAAAACTTGACTGCCCCTCCCTTGAGATCTTGTTTGTCTTAAGAGAGCATGTTAATACAAAAAGGGGAGTGTATTACTCCCCTTTTTAATTGCTCTTTGCACACTACTTCCAACCATTCGTACAACATAGAGCGAAAAAGGCAAGACCCATAATGCTTCGTTATTCGAGAATCTCAATCACCGTACGTTTTCCCAACTTCATTGCCGCGGCGGTAATTATTGTTCTGATAGCTTTCGCTGTTCTCCCTTCTTTACCAATCACTTTTCCCAAATCACCTTCACCGACTCTAAGCT
>MEUM01000092.1:0-1562 GCA_001771735.1 Caldifarciminota bacterium RBG_13_43_14
TGAGATAGTGGATAAGGTAAAGAATACGGTTTTCCTGGATGAAAAGTATAAAGGTAAGAACATGGGAACAGCAACGATCTTCATGCGCGATCTTCGCGTCTCGACCAACGTGATGACCGAAAAAGGTGATCGTGCATTGGGTACGTTGATATCCAGGGAAGTGTATGAAGCAGTTCTTGAGAAGGGGATAGTCTGGGTCGCCCGTGCCTTTGTGGTCAATGACTGGTATTTGACTGCCTACCGTCCGATCGAAAACATTGATGGTCAAATAATTGGCGTTCTATATGTTGGCATATTGGAGCGAAAATACACTGATTGGCGTAACCAGATTGTATTTATTTACTTGCTTATAACTCTGGTCAGCATGGTAATTGTATATATCCTTGCTTATGTTATAACGACAAATATTACCCGGCCATTGAGCGATCTCGCCAGCACTGCGAAAAAATTCGGTCAAGGGGTTTATCCTGAGAGCGTGGAGATCAAATCCCATGATGAAATAGCCGAACTGGGAAAGACTTTTCAGTCGATGGTTTTTTCGATAAAAAAGCGCGATGAAGAGCTGAAAGAATATGCTCAGCGAACGGTCGTGGAAGCGGAAAGATTAGCGATCATCGGTCAGTTGGCCGCTGGTGTCGCTCACGAAATTAATAACCCTCTGACCGGGATTATACTGTATTGTGATCTTGTGCTGCGCAGTATGTCCGGGGACAATCCACAGCGTAAAAATTTGGGAAAAATAAATAACGAAGCACTGAGGTGCAAAAAAATCGTCAAAGGATTGCTTGATTTTGCACGGCAGAAAAAACCCGAAAGATTGGAGACCTCAATAAAGAACACCATTGACTCAGTGCTGGCGCTGATCGAGCGACAGTCGATTTTTATGAACATAGAGATCAAAAAGGAGTATGATCCTGCATTGCCATTGATCAACATCGATCCTGCGCAGATTCAGCAGGTTCTTATTAATATAATCATGAATGCCGCTGAATCGATGGATGGGCACGGCGTTATAAGAATTAAGAGCTTCAGTGCGGAAGGGGAAAACAACCAGCGCAATGTGATCGTTGAAATCAGCGATTCTGGTCCGGGCATAAAGCAAGATTACTTGAAAAAAATATTTGAGCCTTTTTATACTACTAAATCCGCCAGTCACGGCGTGGGTCTGGGTTTGTCGGTATGCGTACGTATCATGGAAGATCATGGCGGGAAGATTCAGGTGTTTAGCCGCGAAGGCGAAGGAACAACCTTTTCCCTCCTATTTCCTTGTGAACCGGCAAGTCAATAAAGGTATTTATTCTTTGCCCGATTTAATCCCTCCCATCAAGGAATGGGGTAGTAATGCAGGGCAGGTCCGACGTCAACCTTGATTTTAACGATATTAACAGTTATTATATAATAACGATAAAAAGGAGGATGCGATGAAATCATTACGACCGCTGGTTGTGTTTGGCTTGTTTGTGTCATTAATGATACTGTCGCTGAATTGTGCGCCGGGCGATCAACGATGGGATCAGAATGTGAATCCAGGACATCGCGCCGGGTTTTTTGCGGGAATATGG
>MEUM01000092.1:1589-14388 GCA_001771735.1 Caldifarciminota bacterium RBG_13_43_14
GTGGTCAGTCTTTTCGTGAAAAGTGTTAACATCTATGAGATCAGCAATACTGGCTGGGGTTATGATCTTGGATTTTTAATAGGACTCTGTTTCTCTTTCCTGGCACCATGGCGTTTGACCAAGCATCGCGGTCACAAAAAGGTAAAGGCGGAATGTAATTAAAGATTCAGGATTTTGAAACCTTTTTGCGTATACCGCGTCATATATATATATCGCCTTGAATGGCATATCTGGTATTTTGAATGAATAATAGAAAGAGAGGAGATAGAATGAAGATCGGTACAGCCGTGGTGCTAATGACATTAATATTACAGTTACTTGCTGCGCAGTCAACTGTACCCGGTTATTTACTGCAGAGAGATTTTGAATTGGCTTCACCGGGTGCTTTTGGTGTGGGTTTATACGGATATGATAATCCGGCCGTACTCAATTATCTGCATCAAAGCGATATTATGTTTACCTGGATGGATACGACCGGAAAAGTTTTAAGGCTGGAAAACTGGGGATTGTTTATCGGTTTGCCAAAATTCGGTTTTGCTGTGATGCGTCAGGAAAATGCATTGGGCAGCGTTTTGGATTGTCGTATTACTACCGCATTTGGCGGACGTAAAACCGGTTTTGGCCTGGGCTATGGATGGTCCTCAGGAGACACTGAAATGTTCAATCGGACCAGCGTATTGGCTTTGGGCTCTTTGTACCGGCCCAGCAAATATATATCTTTTGGTTTGACCGGACTATTCGCACTTTCAAATGGAAATCATGAAGGGACCGCTGAACTCGCGATTCGACCACTGGGCAATGAGTTAATCACTTTATTTGGAGATTATAATGCTCAAGAGGGTATTGCAATTGAAGAAGGTTTCTGGAGTGCCGGTCTCGTTATCGAACCCTTGCCTGGAATACGAATTACCGGTAGATATATGGATGATAAATCATTCAACGCCGGTATGAATTTGAGTTTAGGGCGCGGGGGATTGACTTATCAGGGACACTTCAATGAAGACGTTGAACCGGTTCATAGTGTATATCGTATTCGTTCGGGTGCATATGACCGGTCATTCCTTAATTCGGTTTTCACGAAAAAGAAAAATTATCTCAAAATGGATCTAAATGGCCCCCTACAGTATCAACGTTATCGGCTATTTGACAAGGCAAAAACCTTAAAAGAAGTCTTGATCAATATTGAAGCCGCAAAAAATGACCCGGCAATCGCCGGCATTGCAATTAATTCTTCGGGCATGCAGATCAACGGCGAAATGCTCTGGGAATTACGCGACAAATTGAGCGATTTTAGATCATCAGGCAAGCATGTCATTATTTATGTCGACAATGCCGATTTCGCTGAATACTACTTCGTATCGGTGGCGGATAAGATCGTAATGGATCCGATCGGAATGCTTGATCTGCGCGGCTTGATGATGGGTCGTACATTCATGAAGGGTACGCTTGAAAAACTCGGCATTGGTTTTGATGAATGGCGCTTTTTCAAATACAAGTCTGCAGTCGAGGTTTTTTCCCGGGATCAAATGTCGGATGCGGATCGCGAACAGCGGCAAGAAATAATCGATGATATTTATAATATAATCAGAACCGAAGTCGCTCAGTCCCGGAATATTACGCAGAACCGTTTTGATAGTCTGGTCAACAGCGCAATGTTCTTTACTGCAAGAACCGCCTTTGAAAATGGTCTTGTTGATACGCTCGGCCGCTGGGATGCGGTCGAGGAAATAGTCAAAGATCTGGAAGGCGGGAAAAAATCTTTTGTCAATGCAGATAAATTGGACTATTATAATCTGCCGTCGGATGCTCGTTGGGGCGAAAAACCGAAAATTGCGATCATTTATGGACTTGGTGTGTGCGCAATGGACGAAGGTATTACTGCACGGCAACTAGTTAAGGATGTTGAGGCGGTCACGAAGGATGGAAGCATAAAAGCAGTAGTTTTTCGCGTCGACTCACCGGGCGGCGATGCCCTTGCTTCAGATATTGTCTCTGAAGCGATAAAAGAATGTACTAAGGAAAAGCCGGTACTAGTTTCTCAAGGATTGGTCGCCGGATCAGGCGGTTACTGGCTGTCAATGTACGGTGACAAAATCGTTGCGGCGCCGGTTACGATCACCGGTTCGATCGGAGTGATCGGCGGTTGGATGTATGACCGGGGATTGAAAGACAAGCTCGGCGTGACCACGGATAAAGTACAGGCTGGAGAACATGCGGATCTGGGTTTTGGCGCGGTTTTGCCGTTCATCGGTGCGATTGTTCCGGATCGCAATCTTACCGAAGATGAAAGGGTTAATGTTGAGGCCGAGATCAAAGGCATGTATAGGGAATTTGTACAAATGGTCGCTGACGGCCGGGGCAAAACATATGATCAGATCGAGTCGGTTGCCCAGGGCCGGGTATGGTCTGGAGTAGACGGCTATGATATGGGATTGATCGATACGCTTGGCGGCTTGGACCTGGCGCTGGCTCTGGCAAAAGACCTGGCCGGAATCAGCGAAAAAAGCGATATTGAGATTGTCGAGTATCCAAAACGCAAAATGCTCAGCCCGGATATATTCAAACCAAAACTGATCTCGCTTGATGCCCGCACAAAAAAGACCTTTGATCTAATCCGATTCTATTTGGATCATAACGGAAAACCAATACCGATGATGCCGATAGAATATGTTGATATGGCGATTGAGTAAACTAAAAATCCATCGATAATATTGATCAGGGCGCTTTTAGCGCCCTGATTTTTATTCATATAATCTTCGCCAGGGTTCTTGTTTGTTAGCTAAACAATTATCGATCGTTTTTTGAAGGGTGTTCGATGCCAGCAAGGCGCAGTGTTTGTTTTCATCGGGCAGTCCGCCGCAGTATTGAAGGAGCGCGGCCTGATTGATTTTGCGCGCTTCATTAATATTCTTACCGATTGTCATTTCGGCGGCGATGCTGGCGCAGGCAATCGTCGTGCCGCAGCCATCAGTGTCAAAAGTGCAGTGCGTGATCCGGTCATTTTTGATCTTTATGGAAAATTCCATTGTGTCACCGCAGGGCCCGGTTATTTTCGCATAACCGTCAGCGTCGTTCATTATGCCCCAGTTCCTTGGATTAAGCCAGTGATCAATCACGACCGGGCTGTAGATTTCTTTTAATTCACGGATAATTTCAGCCTGGGTTTTCTCGGCAAATTTATCTAACTCAGAGTCGCCCATATTTTCCTCAGCTCTTCAGTTATCATATTATCTGTGTACTCAACTAATGGTTTACCGGCTATTATTGATTCAGGCACGCTCTGGTCAAAAGCGATAAGCCCCTTGATCGGGATTCCGTTCTGACGACACCAAATTTTGATATTGTCCGTGTTCTCTTTATTCAAATCATGTTTGTTTATAATGCAGGCGGTGTTGATATTGAAGTGACGGGTAAGGTCAATGACTCTTTTAAGATCATGAATACCGGAAAGCGTGGGTTCAGTGATTATCAGGGCAAGATCAGCACCAGTTAGGGAGGCAATGACCGGGCAGCCAATACCTGGTGAGCCATCTATTATAACGTAATCCAGGCTGCGTTCTTCAGCAATTTTCCTTGCCTGCTGCCGGACCAGGCTTACCAACTTGCCTGAATTTTCCTCGGCAATGCCGAGCCGGGCGTGAACCATTGGTCCGTATTTTGTTTCGGAAATAAACCATTTACCGGCAATGTTTTCGATCATGCAAATCGCACCGGTGGGACAAATGCGGGCGCATATGCCGCAACCCTCGCAGGCAATTTTATTGATTTCGCGGCATGGTTCGCCGTTTTTACCGTTACTTTTGTTCAGCTTACTGCACATGGCGGCACTAATAAGAACCGCTTCATAGTGACATGCTTTTTCGCATTCACCGCAGCCGGTGCATTTTTCTTCATCGATGTGCGCCTTGGGCAGGCTATAAAAATCGTGCTCTTCTACTATCTCGGGATGTAGTAATAAATGCAGATCGGCCGCATCGACATCACAATCGACCATGACCTTGTTTTGCGCCAATGCCGCAAACGAACCAGTCAAAATGGTTTTGCCCGTACCGCCTTTACCGCTGATGATTACGATCTGCTTCATTTGATCTTGTGAAATATCACGATACAAAAATCCCCCCTTTTTTTAAAGAGGGAAGATGGGGGATTATAATGATCGGTTAATTGCATCGTCTTTGAATTGATAAGCGCAACGATCGGAAAAGCTCTTGATACGAGGAATCGATATCAATCAATGGTATGCCTTTTGAATAGGCAACCGCAAATTCCCGGCTGAATGGTATACGCATGAGTATCGGAATTTTCTTCTGTTTACAGAAATTTTCGATTATCTTGTCATTTTGATCGCTTCGGTTTACGATAATTCCGGCGGGAATATTCAGTTTTTCCATTGTTTCAACCGCGAGACTAAGATCATGCAGTCCAAAAGGGGTCGGTTCGGTGACCAATACTGTAAAGTCACTTTCTTGCACCGCTTCGATCACCGGGCAGGACGTCCCGGGCGGGACATCAATGATCGTTGTATCTCGGTCAGTCTTTGACAGGATTTTCTTCATTTGCTTGATGATTGGCGTGGCCATTGGTTCGCCGACATTCAAACGGCCTTGGTAAAAGATGATCCCACCACTCATGCCGCTTTCGATCACACCGATTTCGCGGTTTATTTCATGAATCGCCGATGTTGGGCAGAGCAATGAACATCCGCCGCAGCCGTGGCATAGCTCAGGAAAAATCAGGACTTTTTCTTTGAGAACCGCGATCGCATGATAGGCACATATTTCAGCGCATTGCCCGCAGTAGTTGCATTTCGTTGTATCGACAGTCGGTACTGGTATGCTGACCGTACGCGTATTTGTGATTTTTGGTTTTAAGAATATCGCGGCATTCGGTTCCTCAACGTCGCAGTCGATGAATTGAATTTTTGCCATTCTATTTTTATCCAGTGCCAGTGCAAAATTCGTTGCCACCGTTGTTTTCCCGGTGCCGCCCTTACCGCTGGCAAAAGCTATTATCATTTCAGCTGCGGATTAACGATGGGTTCAGGAAAATTTTGGTTCAATCCCTTCGACATGTTCCATCAGTTGAGCAAGGTGGTGTATCACACCTTTCAGTTTTTCCACAGCAGGTTGATCCGGATGGAGATGAGTTTTTCATAATCACGGCCGCCGGTTTTGATATCAGTTTGTGTATTTTGTCCGAACCGCAATGCTTGCAAATAATTTTATGTTGTTTACTGCTTTGCTCAAACAAAAGTTCAAAAGTGGCGCCGCATTTTTCACAGCGATATTCATATATGGGCATAGAAACCTCCTGATTACCTACTGTTTCCTTATCATCTTAGCGCCGCATTTTGTGCAGGTAACCTGATAACACGGAGTGCCTGGTTGATGGGCGACGCTGTTGCCGCAATTAGGGCATAAACATTCACCCCCGGTACCCGCACCCCTGCCTCCTCTTTGACCTTGACCACCGCTTCGTCCAAGACCACGACCGGTTCCAGGTCCCTGACCACGCGGTCCGGTTCCATCACCTTTTGGCATATTGTCTCCTTTCTGAATATTTCTTATTTGCTATTATCAAAAACCATTTATTTGTTAGGCAAGCCCGATTTAGAGACTACGCTTGGGCCGGAAGCCGTTCTTAGCTCACCGCGATTCAGTTTTTCTACCGCCTGCTTGATATTACCCGAAACTCCGGTGATGACTTCGATCCCGGCTGCCTGCAGGGTTTGAAACGCGTTTGGCCCGACATTTCCGGTGAGCACCTTTTTGACATCCTTACTGGCAATTAACTGGCCCGATTGTATGCCGGCGCCGCCGGATGAATTGATATTGGGATTGGGCACGGCTTCGAGATCAAGCGTTTCGGTATCAATGATCAAAAAATACTCGCATCGTCCGAAGCGCGGGTCGATTTCCGAATTCATATCCTGACCACGAGCGGTTATACATATTTTCATTGTTACGGCTCCTTTCTTTATTCTTTATGTTCGCATTGGTCTTCTTGGGAATGGTCGCAAACGTCTTTATCAAGACCATATCCTTTTCCAGCTCCTGGTTTGCATAAACTTGGTCCACCGGTGAGCTTTCCTTCGCTTAATTTTGTAACAACCTCATCGATCAAACCCTCGACACCAGTGATCGTCTGAATATCGTACTGACTAAAAAATTGCGTTGCCCGCGTTCCCATGCCGCCGGCCACGATGCATTCAACACCTTTTTCATGCAGAAACTGGGGGATTGCGCCTGGCTGATGACCGGGATTTTGCACTATTTCTTTTTTGATAATTTTGCCATCATTGATATCGATGATTGTGAAGCTTGGACAACGTCCAAAATGTGCTGATACATATTTACCATCGGTTGATATTGCAATGCGCATGATCAAACCTCCTTTCTTTGTTCGGCAATAAAAGGGGGAGCGGGATCGATAAACCCGCTCCCTTTGTTTTATTGGTCGGTTTCATGTTGGGCTTTTTCCAGAATGTCGGTACGCTTTTTGATGTCTTCAAGTTGATTCTTATAGAAATCAGCGCAAAACCAATTGCGCCAGCCGCGGCCACCGCCGCGATGAAACCCACCACCGCCGCGTCCGCGTCCAAAACCGAACCAGCCGCGACCCGGCATTGGGTTTACATAACCGGGCGCAGCGAAGCCGGCGCAATATCCGGCTCCTCTTCCGGTCATCGGTCCGTATCCGAGAGGTCCTGTTCCATCACCTGCTGGCATCTTCATCACCTCCTCTTATGATATTGAAATAAAAATACTCTAAACTCGCCAGAAAATATTCCTTGCCAGTCATTGCGAAACCGAAGGGCGTGACAATCTTTTAATGGTTTTCTGACATTGATCGCATAATCCATAGAATTGAATCAAATGATTAGTGATCTCGAAGTTAAACTTTTTGCTTAATCCTTTTTCAGTTCGGCTTAATAATTCTATTTCTTCATCGATGAAATCAGCATAATCGATTATCCGTCCGCAATTCGTGCAAACCATATGATGATGATGTTTTCTTCCTTTAGATGTTTCGGCTAATTCATATCTTGCCCGTCCATCGCCAAAATCGAACTTTAAGACGATCCCCATTTGAACCAGTAGTTCCAACGTACGGTAAACCGTTGTCAGTCCTATATCCGAATGCATCTTATGAACCTCGAGATAAACATCTTCGGCGCTAAGATGGGCTGTAGTGCGGTTCAGGAGTTCGATTATCATTTGACGGGGGAGAGTGATACGGTAGCCGCAGCCCCGGAAGCGGCCATGCCACCATCCTGCGTTCATTCTATGAAATCCACGCATTTTCGGTCCTTTTTTCCATTTCTTATTTTGTAATATTATCTATTTTTATTATCAATCTATATATTTATTAATCAAAATCACTTATTGATAATGGTTATCATTATCAATATAATAGAAAAAAGCCATTTGTCAAGGGGTCAAATACAATAGACCTTGCTTTTCACGTGTATGTTCGGTATAATATTATCATAAGGAGGCAATGTGATAGTCACGTTATTGACTTTATTTTTTACCAATGCAACGATCATTCAAGATATCACTTTTGATAAGGAAATGCTCATTATAACAAAACAAAATGAATATGTGCGGATCTCTTATCCAGGATGTGATTTTACCGATGAGATCGGCGCACCGGAGCTGCCTGCCAAAGCCATATTAGTTGCTTTACCTTACGGTGCTAAGATACTCGATGTGCGCGTGCTTTCCAATGATGCTTATGTTTTTGAACCGGCAGCCCGAGTTTCATACGTACATACCCCGGTGATATTATGCAGAACCGATATTGATCTTGTTGATCGACCTGACCTGACAATATATGATTCTGATGAGTTGTACCCAGGGAATATTGTAAATTTTATCGGTGCTTCAGACATTGATAATTATCAATTATGTGAGCTTATTGTTCATCCGGTGCAATATCAACCCCGCGCAAATAAAATAATATTCAGTAGCAAAATTACGATCGCGATCGACTATGAGGGGGGGATCGTCAGGACCGCACGGACTGGAATAGTCGCTGAACTGGTGATCAATCCTGAGAATGTTATTTTAGCGGATCCGCAGCGTTCGCGCAGTATGAATGAATATGTGATTATAACCAATACCACACTTGACACGGTATTCCAGCGGCTGGCCGATTGGAAAACAAAAAAGGGTGTACCCGCGATCGTGCGGACCACAAACTGGATATATTCGAATTATTCAGGTGAGGATAATCCAGCCCGGATCCGTAATTATTTAAAGACCCTGCCTGATTCAAATACCAAATATGTGCTGTTGGCCGGTGATACTGGGGTGATACCTTGCCGTTTTGCCTATGCAATGAGCTGCAGCGCATTTATATCGCCGGGCCGCGAAGATACAATGCCAGCCGATCTTTACTATGCGGATCTGCAGGGAACCTGGAATTTCGATAATGATGGCAGTTATGGCGAGATCGAGGATAGTATTAATCTCTATCCTGATCTGTATGTCGGTCGGGCACCGGTTGCCAGCATTGCCGAGGCCCAGAGATTTGTTGCGAAGATATTGCAGTATGAAAGAAATCCCAACACGAGCTATCATAAAAAGGCAGTCCTGGCGGCTGATGTGCTGTGGTCTAATCCCTATACTGATCAGGGTGTGCACAAAAATCAGATCGAACAACGTTCGATCCCGCCCGATTTTACAGTGACCAAACTCTATGACAGCCAGGGGACACTATCGCCAGCAGCCGTGAAAAATTCCTTGCGTTTGGGGCAGAGTCTGTTCAATCATGACGGGCACGGCTGGATCGATGTCATGGGTGCCGGAACCGGCAACCTACGCAATATCGACTTTGATACCCTTACCAATGAACCCTATTTCGGTATATGCGTTTCGATCGGTTGCTGGACCGCGGCCTACGATTACGAATGCATTGCCGAATCATTTGTGAACAGTCAGCATGGCGGCGGCATTGCATTTATCGGCAATTCAAGCTATGGATGGGGTTCACCGGGAAATCCGGGTTTTGGGTATTCAGACCGGTTTGACAGCCGTGTTTTCCATTCGCTGCTTGTCGAGGATAATTTCCATATTGGTGATGCATTAGCTTTGGCCAAGGCATTTTTCATACCTTATTCCCGGGAGAAAAATGTCTATCGCTGGCATCAGTATCAGATGAACCTTCTCGGTGACCCAGAAATGCCTGTTTATACCAGTACGCCAGTAAGCATGAACATATCTCATCCCCAGGTAGTACCGATCGGTACAAGCAGTATTCTGATCACGGTTAAAGATGCGGTTACCGGAGAGCCGATCAAAAATGCATTGGTTTGCCTTATGAAAGGAAGCGAATCCTATGGTGCTGGACATACCGATGCGAGCGGCACTATATTCATTCCGACAACCCCATCATCTGCGGGCAATATGGATCTTACAGTTACTGCACATAATTATTTGACCATTGAAACGAGCATACCGGTGATCACCGGGTCATATGTTAATTATCGGGGTTGGTCAATAAATGACTCGCTGGGCAATAATGATGGCATTGCCAATCCTAACGAAGAGATCTATCTTGATGTGGTCCTGAAAAATACCGGCAGTGCCGCGGCTAATAATGTTGTTCTTGTCTTGAGCACGCCGGATCCCAGAGTTACGATACTTGACAGCACTGAGAATATCGCGGTTATCAATGTGAATGATTCGTTATACATAAATAATGCATTTCATATTGATATTGATACTGCTTCCAACGGGCACGGTATTGCCTTTGATCTGGAAATAACCGATGCGGTTCGGACCTTGAACTATGCGCCGACATTGCTGATCGGAACGCCAATTCTTGAACTGGATGATGTTTATGTCGTCAATCCGCCGTCTCTGCCCGGTCAGACCAAAGAAATAAGATTCATAATCAATAACCGCGGCTATGGCTGCGCGCATCATGCCTGCGCTCTTTTGTCAGAATCAGATCCATATATTTCAGTCGTGCAGGATTCAGCATATTACGGCGATATTCCTCCAGAGGTCGATTCGATCGTGCTCGGACCATATACGGTTAGTATCAGTTCATCGATACCAGCTGGGCATCACCCATCACTGACATTGTCATTTCAGGCTGTGGATTACAGTGCATCGGCCAATTATAGTTTGATCGTCGGTTCTACCGGTTTTGCCGATAACCTGGAAACGGGATCATCTAAATGGACAACCGGCGGTACGAGTAATCGCTGGCATATTTCAACCTATCGCTGTTTTTCAGCCACCCATGCTTGGTATTGCGGCGACAGCACGACTCATCGATACTCGAACAGCATGAACTGCTATATTCAAACCCTGCCGTTCATGATCGATCATAATTCATCCCTATCTTTTTACCGTTGGCTCAGTGTGCCGCTATACGGCAGCGATGGTATTTATGTGATCGTGACCGGGAATGGTATAAATGATACGCTTGATTTTATCGGCACTGGCGGAGCGCTTGAAGAACGGGCGATACAGAGTGATTGGATGGAAGAGAAATATTCTCTAAGCGATTATTCGCCGGGAGAAACTTTGCAGATACGGATTGCATTTAAGAGCGATAATGATGGCGATATCGGCGAAGGATTCTATATTGATGACGTTAATGTTCAAAATGCCTTTGTAATTGAGGTTGCTGAACACGATCAAAATAGCCCGAATCGATTGTTTTTCGATATCTGGCCCAATCCGTTCCGGCGCGCCGTTAATATTCATGTGTACCAGAACGCTCAGCCGATCAACAGCAGTGGTACGCTCAGCATATATGACTGCAGCGGCCGGCTGGTTAACGAGTTCGCATTTACGGTTACCGGTGAATTGTTGCCGATTACCGTGCACTGGAACGGGACGGATCGAGCTCAGCGACCGGTTCCGGCGGGTGTGTACTTTATTCAGTGCGAACTTGCCGGCGCGACCGCGATTAAAAAGGCGGTATTGATGCGTTAGGTTGGTCTATTACTAATAGCTGTTAAGAGCAGGGTGCGCAGGATCGCACCCTGCTTTTTTTGCGTATTTTAGTGGTTTGTTTCGGATTATGACTCTGGGTGAAGAGTAAGGGCTGACCCCATTTCCCTTAAAAAACATCAATATCCAAATTTAGTCATCGGTCAGTGACCAAATTTGGATAATGGATATTGACAAAGATATAAAGATAGATATAATAGGATTATGAAGAACGAGCTTGTGATACACAATCTCTTCAAAGAAAGTATCGATGCTTTTGTGAAAAATGATCCTCACTTGAGCGGTCTCAGGAATCAAAAATATGTATTCCATCCATCATTGGAACGTGAGATGTCGCTTGATGCTCCGGGAATTTATATTCTAACCGGAGGGCGACAAGTGGGTAAATCAACCCTGATGAAACTATTGATAAAAAATTTGCTGTTCGAGAAGCGGGCTGCACCCCGGCAGATTAGTTATGTCGCATGCGATTTGTTTGAGCGATATCAGGAATTAGTTCTCGTAATGCAGCAGGTATTCGAGGAAATGGATCGCGAGAAGTATTTTTATTTATTCCTCGATGAGATCACGTATGTCAGAGAGTGGGATAGGGCAATAAAACACTTTGCCGACCTTGGTTATTTCAAACACGGATACCTGCTTATAACCGGTTCGGATTCGATCGTCCTGAAGGAAAGCATGAAAAAATTCCCGGGACGTCGGGGCAAAGCAGATACGACTGACTTTCATTATTATCCACTTTCTTTCTCAAATTATGCACTGCTTGTCGCGCCCGACCAGAAGGCGGCAATCAATGGATTTAAAAAGTCAATTGTTTCCCCCCAGGCACTTGCGGAGATGAGCCCGGATTTACTTGAGAAATGCACGGCTAAGATTGATGTCAAGGTAATCAGTGAACGCTTCGAGAATTACTTATTGACCGGCGGTTTTTTATCAGCCATAAACGGTTTTGCAAATAGCGGGCGTATAGATAAATTCATCTATCGGATCTACCAGGAATGGGTGATCGGCGATTTTCTGAAACGAAACAAGCGCGAGTTTTTTTTAAAAGACATAATAACCGCTTTGACGGACCGGCTGGCAAAACAAGTTTCAATTCATTCCATTGCATCCCAAACCGAAATTCAGCATCACGCAACGGTTCAGGAATATTTGGAGATTCTGCAGGATATGGATGTGTTATTTATTCAACCGGCACTGCGTGAAGACAAATTGCGTCCCGCGCCAAAAAAGGCAAGGAAGATTCATTTTTCCGATCCGTTTATCGCTCAGGCGCTCATCGCTTGGGCTTTTAAGGTGGATGAGCCCTGGGTATTTGCCGAGAAAAACGTAGCCCGCGAGAGTGCATTAAAAGAAAATATTGTCGAAGGATGTATCTCGGCGCTCCTGCGGCGAAATTATCCGACCTACTACATTAAGGCAGATGGAGAGGTGGATATCGCGATCCTTACGGGCCGGACATTCCTGCCAATTGAGATAAAGTGGTCTGAATCCTTGAAGAAAGCCGACCTGAAACAGATCCTGAAGTATAAAAAAGGCATTGTCGGATATAAAGGACTTCGGATTGGTAAATATGAGCACCTTTTGGTGTTGCCCATACCTTTATTGGCGTTGTTGCCTTAATTTTTGCGATAAGAATCCAACGGCACATGCCGGGCAAAATCTTCAATTAATTCAACCATGCTTCGCTTGAAACCAATCAGGCTCTTAAAAAAAGTAATAACTACATTAGCCTGCTGGTTGGTCAATCCATGCCGCAATGCGTTTACGATGGATTTTTTGTGAATATCATCAACCCGCCGATTCAGCGTATTAGTCATGCGAAA
>MEUM01000093.1:0-250 GCA_001771735.1 Caldifarciminota bacterium RBG_13_43_14
CGTTTCAGTTCTACGCACTTGCTCTTACACTTTTTACAACGCATGTTCACCTCGGGGAATTGTAGCAAGAAGGGGCATAATGTCAAGAGTTGACTAATTTCAATGGAGGGATAAAATTAAGCAGGTAATAATGAATTTAGATGATCGAAGAGATAAAGCACTTATTATGATTGATGAACAACTCGCTGCATTAGAAAAAATGAGCGTGAAGGCAACAAGCCAAAACTACTATATCCATTCCCTTGATGAA
>MEUM01000093.1:347-2377 GCA_001771735.1 Caldifarciminota bacterium RBG_13_43_14
TAGGATTAATGGACGACCGCATATTATTGACAAAATATTACGAATTCCTTAGTTGTCTAAAGGAGGAAATCAAAAGCAATGCCGAATTTATTTTTAACGAGCCGAAAGAATCTCAAACATTTGTTCAACTTATAGAGCAGGGTAGATTTTATTATGCAATTAGATCGATATCCAAAATCATAGAGCAGGCTAGATCAAGTTTAATAATTATCGATAGATATTACGATGATGGAATTCTTGATCTAATTCCGCAAAGAGATGAATTAAAAGAAATTAAACTGTTGACCGATAAAGTCTCTAATAGATTTAAAAAATTCGCAGAAGCATTTAATAAAGAATCTAAAAATTTGTATGTGCGAGCAGCTAATGCGTTTCACGATCGTTATATCATTACGGACATAAATCAATTTTGGTATTTGGGGTCATCCATTGATAAACATCTGGGTAGCAAATATACAATATTTATGCTCATTTCTGAACCACTTTTGCAACGCGCTATATTGGAAGCCTTTGAACTTGAATGGCAAAAAGCAAATGAAGTAATCAAGCCAAACAATTTAAATACCCAATAAGAAAATAGACTTTCGACCCTTGACATCTCCCCTACTCACTAATATAATAAATCAATAGGAGGTGCTAGGGCGTGAGCCTCATGCTCTTTGGTCGATATTGAATGGAAGGAGGTAAAATGTACCTTAGGATCGAGCAACTCCTCGACAGCCTGAGCAACACGCTTAGCGTCATCTCCCCTTATGTTCAGCCCGAGAATATCAACCTACAGTTCGGCGTGATAGGTCCGACCGGCGCGCTGCTGGGTGGTGGATCCAAGGAGATTCATTCAATCATAGAGGCAATAATAAATTCAGTTGAGGAGTATAGAGGATTGATAAAGTAAAAAATATTATAGGAGATTATTGAAATGTACAAAATATTAGCAAGATATCAAAAGAATATCATTATGATGCTATTGTCTCTTGGAACAGTATTTGTGAATTTCTGTTCAGCTCAGACAAGAGAGATGTTTTGGTGTGATTATTATAGATTTGCCACGGTTTTTATTTCTTATCAAGATACGATCACAAAAAAAATGAATAAAAGTACAGGTTTTATGGTAAATAATTATCAAAATGATTCAACGAGAATACTGGTTTTCTGCCGTCATATTCTTGGTAATACATCACATTTCGACATAAAAGCTCCTCTACGGTTGATGTTGCAGTCTGGTGATACCGTAATGAGTACTGCCGTGCAACGTATACGAATAGTCGATACAAACGGTGTAAGATTATGGAGAGCATTGTCTGATACTCATGTCGATATAGCTGTAGTTGAAACAGGAAGTGCATGGAAGTACGCGAACCCCGGCGAGAAAGTAATAGACAAACATCATATTGAAATGGACACGTCTTGCTTTGCCAACAAATATGAGTTATATGAAGGTGATTTTGTTTATTTTACAGGATACCCATTAGGCTTAGCTGGAGAAATATCGCCATTCCCAATGACACGCTTTGGAGTAATCGCCTCGCTCCACGGAGAAGAAATATTGAAGCGTAGGTTATTTATAATTGATGGATCTGGATTTTCCGGTAGTAGTGGAAGTCCCGTGGTTCTTGCGCCTATTAGCATAGTACAGAGTCCGTATGTGATTGGTGGAGGGAAAAAACTGATTGGCGTGCAAATTGGCTATAAAGATATGTATCCTGTAGTCGATTCGATGGCACTAATTGAAAATAAAAAAACCGGAATTGTGGATACGATGATAATAAGGTTTCAAACAAAAGAAAATTCACATTTAATGGTTGTTGCTCCCGTAGAACTTATAAGAAAAACATTGGCTTTAATCGATCCGGAATGGAATAAGTAGCATTTTTAAATGATTATTGCATTAATTTTCTTCAAATCAAACCTCTTCCCCGGGCAGCTCTTCTCCGTATAATCCCTGTGTCCCTTAATGCAAACCACACTATAGCCTGCTATCTTCAATAGCGGTACGATCAGCTTCTGCGCCGCGTATTCCAGCATCTCAT
>MEUM01000093.1:2425-2787 GCA_001771735.1 Caldifarciminota bacterium RBG_13_43_14
TATTATTCATCCCCTTATAAATCAAGAGGCGTTTGGGGTCAAATCTTTACAATGTACAAGCGTGCTTAATGCGTGCTTCCAGCTTTTTATATCTCTTTAATAAATTCTTATCCCCTGTCATTTTCTGGCGAAATCGACGACGCAGCTGATGCACCGAGACATAGTCGATTCCACCAAGCAACCCGCCGATCTGCCGCTGAGTTGTGTTACAATATCGATACAGCAATTCTGCCACCATGCCGCGCATCACACCATCCCCGCGCCGACCTAACTGCTCCTCACTAATCCCCTTTTCCGACTTCAATAGACCAAGCAACACTTCCGGGGTCAAGCCATCCATCGTTAATTCTCGATAGGCTGGC
>MEUM01000093.1:2836-3951 GCA_001771735.1 Caldifarciminota bacterium RBG_13_43_14
AATCGTCATCCCCCAAAATTATCCGGCTCCTTACCCGCTTAAATGGATCGTCAATGCCGCGCCTTAGTCCGTTGATCATAAATGCTCGATAAGCGCTACGATCTCCAATGATTGATAATGTAAAATCATATTCGATCAACCCAATTGCCGTCCGTTTGTTCACATAACCCGGCAAGCTGCTCCAGCGATAATCAAGAGCATGACGCCATTGTTCTTGATATTGCAGCGATCTTGTCTTAGCGTTCCGGACCGGATTCAAATGCAAATACCGGGAAACCGTCAACAAATAACTGTCGGCATCAATCAAAAACGCCTTGTATCTGCCCTGATACAGATTGCCGCAACGCTTATGCCGCCAGTTAAACCAGCCAGTATAGCAAATATTAAAATGACGCATGAACTCAGAACAATTCGCTTTGTTGGTCTGAATCAGTAAATGGAAATGGTTATTCATCAGGATATAGGCGTGGAGCGCAACCTGGTAAGTTTCTAACGATTCGGCAAGCAGGGCGAGGAATTTCTGCCGGTCATTATCATCCTTGTAAATAGCTCTTTTTTCTACACCCCGACAGGTGATGTGATAAAAAGCACCTGGATATTGTATTCGTAGTGCTCGTGCCATGGTAGGTAATTGTATTCAGCAATTCTTGTTTGTCAATGTACAATATAAAGATTTGACCCCAAATTTGTTGTGGTAGGTAATTGTATTCAGCAATTCAGCAATTCTTGTTTGTCAATGTACAATATAAAGATTTGACCCCAAATTTGTTGCGCATTGATAAAATCAGGAAAATTGTCGGTGTTCAGACCATTTCTGTTCGATAACCTGATAATGGTCCATAACTGACTTGGCGAGCTCGCGAATGAGCTCTCGTGCCTTCTGGGTATGCCCCTTGAATGCCTCGAAAACCTTACCGTCAATAATGGCTTTTTCAATATTCAATGCAACCGAAAGAGCGTTGATCAATGATACATCCTCAGTCTGCAACCGGCTAATTTGCTGGGTAAGGTAATCTATAGAAGCCTCAATTGCCTTTGAGTCATATTTTTCTGAAACGAAAGCAACATGTCCTTCTTTTCTTTCTTCGATGAGTTCACGTATTTTTTTTGCATGG
>MEUM01000093.1:4613-6501 GCA_001771735.1 Caldifarciminota bacterium RBG_13_43_14
CTATGCAAGACCGTCGATGTGATCGCGGATCTATCAAGGATCAGCGATATTGCTCAAATACCGGCCGTGCACTGGATACAGCTATGGTCCGAAGCAACCCTTTGCAATGATCATTGCCAATGGGTTACCCAGCGCGGTTGGAGTTCATCCGTACCGTCCAATCCCGGTGCCAGACCAGTCTGGTTTGCCGGCGTAGTCGGCCAGGGTACGGTGCTCAGCACTACTGATTCCGGTATCACAACTGGTCATCGGATGTATTATGACGCTGCCTATCCGATCACCGCGCCCGGGACATTCCCTAATCATCGTAAGGTCGTTGCTTACAAGGTGTATCAGGGCGCAAATTTTGGCGATGATTCACCTAACGGATACCACGGTTCTCATGTTAATTGCACTGTTGCCGGCAATGATACATTGCTGGGCACCAGCAATTATGACGGTATGGCAAAATGGGCACGTATTTATTTTGTCGACATTGCCAATGCATCGGGCGGATTAGTTGTACCGACAAATTTGACCGCAATGTATGACACGATTCATCTTGGCCGCGGTCTAACCTATCATATTTTGCAGCATTCAGGTTCCTGGGGCTGGGGCAATTCAAGCGGCACATATCTTCTCCAGGATGCATCTACTGATGCCTATATTTATGCTAATTCCGATTTCTTGAACCTGTATGCGGCGGGCAATGAATCGTCGACCCTCCGGATTCGTAACCCGGGTATTGCCAAAAACATTTTGACAATCGGCGCTACGCTTAATAGCACGGTCTCAAATACAATTGCACCTTTTTCCAGCCGCGGACCGACTCTGGATAATAGGTATAAACCGAATATTGTCGCACCCGGTGACGGAATGACAGCCTACAGCGGCCTCTGGTCAGCTGATGGTGCGGGTACGACCGGTTACAAGCAGATGGCTGGTACGAGCATGGCTACTCCAGCCTCAAATGGTGCAATTGGTTTGATCAGGCAATATCTGCTTGCCGGCTATTATCCTACCGGCAGCGCCAATACCGCCGATTCAATCAGATACCAGAGCTGTGCCCTATTGCGCGCAATGGCAATGGTTTCCGGTGATCCGAATGTTGGCGCAACCGCAGTACCGAATAATGACATCGGCTGGGGACGCATCGATGTCGACAGCGTATTGTATTTTGCCGGTAATACACGCAGGCTTATCCTTCGTGATGATACTATTGGCGTAACCACCGGAACGTCGATACGAGATTCTTTCCAGGTCAATACGGCCATTCCGTTAAGGGTCTGTCTTGCCTGGACTGACACGGCGGCCGCAGCCAGCGCCAACCCTACTCTGATCAATAATCTGCATCTTGAACTTACCGCGCCGGGCGGTACTTTTTACCGCGGCAATCAATATACAAGCGGTCAGTCAACCGCAAATCCAGCAGCCTGGGATAATATAAATGTCGAAGAATGCGGTCGCATAAATACTCCCGCTATCGGAAAATGGTATATTCGGGTTGTTGGTCAAACCATTCCCAACGGGCCGATGGGTTTTGCTTATGCGATCACCGGTGATATTAATGCGATTAACCCGGGTGTCATTGAAGACAATTCGCAGAAGATCGATCCGCCGCGTATTACGATTGGCAGCCTGATTATCAAAGACCGTCTTAATTTCGCGCTGAACCTGGATGCAGCAACCCAGGTCAAGGCGAATATTGTTGATATTTCGGGCCGGGTTGTACGCAGCGTGATCAACAGTCAATTATCAGCCGGTGAACATCAATTCAGCATTCCCCATAACCTTGCCAATGGAGTTTATTTCTTCTTTATCAATACCGAAAACAGTCATCAGATCGAAAAACTGATTATAGTGCGTTAATTTGGATTTTATTAATCCCCCTTAGTCCCCCTTTATAAAA
>MEUM01000094.1 GCA_001771735.1 Caldifarciminota bacterium RBG_13_43_14
TCCGTACCGACCATCAGGAAGATCTTTAATGCTGATTTCCAGTAGATCCTCAACGATATAATAATGCAGGATATCACCCAGACAAATGTCAATGATGGACTCATACCCCGGATCGACCTTGAGATGTTCCCGCACCAGCTTACGGTGTTGAATACCTATCTTATCGGCAATTTCCTTGACTGCACCCTTTTCTTTCAAACGCTGTGATCTTGTATCGATCAGCAGCTTACAGTCATTATATGCTGCGCGCCTTTCTTCCAGATCTTTCTCGGTATTGCGCAGATTCAGCGTATGGTTCTTAAGTTCATCGTTCAGAGATCCAAGGGCTTTGCTTAATTCCTCCTGACGGATAATAATACGGTTCAATTCCTCTTCAGCTTCTTTGACGGCCCGGCGAAGGTTATCGATCTCATTTTTTTGGCCATGATACTCCTCGTTCAATTTTTCAAGCAACAATTCCTTGTTTTCCTTTTCAAAACGCAGTTTGGCAACAGTCGGTTCAAGCTCGGCTGCTTGCCTGGTCAAATCTTCATGAGTGGCGCTGTTTTGCTTGAGTTTATCCTGCAATTGAAAATATTTCTGGTTACATTCTTCGATCCGGCTGACTCCTGAATCAACGGATTGCTGGGCACGAGCGTATGCCTCTTCTATTTCAGCGATCTGCTGGCGATATTCTGTAAGTCGTTTTGTGCTCGCTTTCAGGACTTCCTCTTTTTCATAAATGCTCGTGATCATCCTCTCCTTAGATAATTTAATTTGATTCCCTGTTTCCTTTTCCTCCTCAATCCGGCGTTCGAGTTGAACAATTCTACCGTTGATCGTATTGAGCCGTTTAACTATTTCTTTTCTCCCGGTCTCATACACACTCATTTCATTCTTGAGTGATTCCCGTTCCCCTTCAACGACTTTTATTTGCTGAGCGATCGCCTGTCGCTCACTTTCCTTATTTGCTAATTGTTTCTGTAAATTTATCATTTCAGTACTACAGTTCTGAAAGTCATTTTTCAGCCGGTACAGGGAAAGAACCCGATATTCTTCTCGCAGCTCCTGGAACAACCTTGTTTGGCGTACCTGACGTTTCAGTCCACGCAGTGAGCGCTGCATTTCATGAATAATATCTTCCAGGCGCAGTAGATCCTGTTCGGTAACTTCGAGACGCCGTCGGGTCTGTTCGCGACGCTCCTGATATTTCAATATACCACTTACGTCATCGAACATCTCCTTGGTCTCTCCGTGAATGATCCGCTCGATTTCACCCAGCTCAAGGAAAGAATAGGTCAGTGTACCCGAATTAAGAAATAAGGCCTGTATATCCTGTAACCGGCATTTTACCCGATTTAAGAAGAATTCGCTGTCTCCGGTCCGGAAAAAACGTCGTCGGATCTCGAATTCAGCCCCGAATTGGGGAAAGAAATCCTCATTATCGATCGTGATCGAAACCTCGGCAAAATTCGCGTCGTTCTGCGCATCGGCTGATATGTAGACAAGATCCTCGATCCGCTCGCAGCGCAAGGCTTTCATCGACTGTTCACCAAAAACCCAACGCAAAGCATCAAATATATTGGACTTGCCGCTGCCGTTCGGACCAACAAAAGAGGTGATCCCGGAGTTCAGGCTGATCTTACATTCACCCGGAAATGATTTGAAACCGCAGAGTTTGATCTCTTTGATCTTCATTATACTATTACCGATAATAGAATCGTTCTACTCACCAAGATAAATTTCTCGCTCGAGTAGGGGATGGAAATCGCTCCACAACCGCTCGCGGTTTGTATTCCGACGAAGTTCATGCATAATCATTTCGAGTTTGGCATCAAGATTATCGATAAAATGCAGTAATAAAGCCTCGCCGAAAAGCGGAACCTTGGGTGATCCCCATTCGTATTCTCCATGATGGGCGATCACCATATGCAATAGCTTTAATTTGAGATCATCCGGGAAATCTTCAATTTGCGAAATTTTTTCCACGATCATATCATTTCCGATGATTATATGCCCGAGCATATGCCCCTTGATTGTTATATCCAGTTTCCGCTGATAAGCATATTCGTGGATCTTCCCGATATCATGCAATAAAACACCAGTCATAAGAAGATCGGAATTACACGCCGGGTAAACATCGTGTAATTTGTCAGTTAAACAAGCCATATTCCGGGTATGCACGGCTAACCCTCCGAGATAGGCATGATGAGCCCTTTTTGCGGCCGGCGCACGGCTGAATTGCATTATGAAACTTTCATCAAGGAAAAAAAGCTCCAGCAGTCTTTTCAAATGTTGATCGGTGATTGCGTTCACGAATCCATGTATTTCTTTAATGACCTTTTCTATATTTTCTTCACTTGCCGGTAAAAAATCAGCTGAATCAACTTCCCGATCATCGACTGGGGAAATGCTGGACACAACGATCTGAAGTTTACCATTATAATCATTGACCGTACCGTTAAGCAATACAAAATCACCGCTTTTAAAATATTTAACCGTTTCCTGCGCATTATCCCACAGAATACCTTCGATCATTCCGGTACGATCGGTGAATTCGAATACGGCAAAATGAGTTCCGTCTTTTTTTTCTTTTAGATTTCTGCGGGAAAGAATAAAGATATCCTTTACCGCCTGTCCGAGTTCAAGCTGCTCTACATAATGACTTTTCATTGGATTGATCTATATACCTCTATGATGGCAGTCTATTTTCTGTGCAGTACCGGGCAAGGATTTTACTATTTCTTTGGCGTTTCCAGATGAAGAATCTTCTTTTTTATTAGATCAAGTTTCTCATGTAATGCACTTTCTTCTTTCTTTTCCGCTTCGAGGGCGCTTTTAATTTCTTCCCGCTTCTGGGATAACAAGCTTATTTCACCGGTCAATCTTTGCTCTTCCGCTTTAATCTTTTCCAATCGCTTTAACATCTCGGATTCCTGAACCTTTAGTTTTTCGATCGACTGAACAACCGGATTGGATTCAATTTCCTTTTTCCTCTTCTGATATTCAACATTCACTTTTTCTAAATTGCCTTGTGCCTCATTAACTTTTTGATTAAGATCAACTAAGGTTTTCTGCTGTGAATTCTGTTCTTTTTTTAGTGAATCTATTTTTGGCGAAAAAACTTCTTCCTGCCGACGGTTGATATCCTCGACGATCCGCCCTTCAACGTTCCTTTGCATGGACAAGATCACAATGAACGCAATGATCCCAAAAACCGCGCCAATAGCAAGCACCAGCGGACTTGAAGATGGTATAACCTTGATCTCCGGAATAACTGGGTTAGCCCCGAAATACAGTGCCCCAACCCGGGTCTTTCCAACCAAAATCGTGAACCCGCATTCATACAATCCGTTATTCTCCTTCACCGCTGCCGAACTGCTTTTTAGCAGAGTGGAGTTGAAGCTTTTGCCCATAAGATTTTGATCACTCGAGGCTATAACCATTCCTTTGCCATCGGTAAAATGAATATAGGTAATCTCAGGTTCATCCCTTCGGAATCGCTGAATGATTTCGTTCAGATTCGCGGCACCTTCCATAATGACCGCATCTTCGACAAAGGTCGCGTGAGCGATAAGATTTCCGACATTAGTGAACCTCTTGACCATAAAATCTTTGGCGATATTTTGATCACCAGTCGCCGCCGTTGGTAGGAACCGCGGGCTCATGAAAAAAACGACTGAAACGATCATTACTATTATAAATGCTACAATTGCTGCACCCGCTTTAGACATTTAGCCTCCTATGCTAATCGAAAGTCTATGGCATCCACCCAGATCGAAATAGGGCGAATAATTATAGTCGATCGTCAATGTTCTTACTTTAACGGCAACACCAGCGGTTATGCCGGCGAGAAAATCAAGACCATTATTTCCCGATCGAATCGATGATAAAATGCTGTTGTAGGAAAATTTCAATTCAAGATTATTGACAAGATAATAACCCCATCCAACCCGTAATCCGAGATTACTCAGCGCGGGTTTGACAAGATCAAATCCAAGCCAGCCAAAATCAAAAAGTTTGGTCGCACCGATACCGAGCTCATAAGGAAAGATCTCTGATTCTTCGATATAAGGTTTGACCCCGATCCCGATATTCCGCACGACCAGTCCGAATTGAATATCCGGATCCTCAAGAAAATAAAGTAAACCAATATCAATGCCCAATCCAATTGAATATAAAGTATCAATATTGGCGTAAACTCCCTTAATTGCGGCTCCAAACCCTATGCCGCCAATAAACAAACCTTTCCCAAAATAGAAATCAATAAAATTTACTCCAAAACTTCCGTATTCATTACCATATTCATCGGTTTTTTTTATCCGTCCACCATTGAAATATTTGAGGGCAAATCCGAGTTGATTATTCTCATAGCCGGCATATCCGAAATGCGTATCACCAATATAATATAAATATGATGCGCAGTAACGTGGACTGCTTGCCAGAGCTAACCCAGCTGGATTATAATAAATAGAATAACCATCTCCAAAACGTCCATAGCCCAATCCAACGCGATGAGCAACTGGATCGACATTCAAATGTTCAAATCCAATCACCGATATTAATCCCAATATAAGGAGCTGCATTTTACCTCCATCTAATCAATCGGCAAAGAAATTATAGCAACATGACCAATAAAGTCAAGACTCTTTATCAATAACGTTAGGCATGAAATTACGTTTAGTTTTTACGGTCCGGTCTATGATCTTGGCAATAATAAGACCCATGATCAATCCGCCAACCGTGATCAATATTCTATAGATCTCAATCAAACCGGCACTTATAATCAAACCGGTTATTGCCAAAACTATCGGTATGCCAAAAATAATGAAGGCCGCCCTTAGACCGCCTTTCTCGGCGACCTCGATTTTTACTAGATCTCCCGGCTGAGCCTTAATTAAATTATAGGCACTTATCACTCTCAATCCTTCATTCAACCGGCACGAACCGCATGCCGGGCACGAGCGACAGGCATCACCCGGAACAATGCTGATCTCCGCAATATCACCCGCCACTTTTATCACTTTACCTTTCTCAATCACCGATATATTATATAAGGTAGATAACCGAAGTCAATTGCTCCTTTTTTCTTTTTCATAAGAATTCCCACTTTCTACATTATTGGGTCTTTGTCAAATTGGGTGGGTAGATTTGAGCCAGATTAGACTTCTGAAAACCGAT
>MEUM01000095.1:0-445 GCA_001771735.1 Caldifarciminota bacterium RBG_13_43_14
ATATCGGATCAGGTGCCTGGTTGACCAACCATATGACTGGCGAGTATACCGTTGACGGAGAAGTTTATAAATATAGCTATTTTGTTAAAATTGTAGCGGCACCTGCTGACGCAATAAAGACTGGGGGCATATGGTATGCTGCCGATGGCTCCAAGATAGGACCTGTGATCTGGGGAGAATTTGCGGTTATTCAGGAAGTGTGTACGGATCCGGGACCGAATGCTGGAATACATGGACGGCAATTCAGGAGTGATTTTTCTCCGGGTTTTGGAAAATATTAATTCGAATATAGCATTTTAAATCATCTTTTGTAATTCCAAGAAGCCCTTGATTTTGATTATCAAGGGCTTCTCATACATTTAGGGATGATGGGTAGATTTATGCAAAATAGTTTTTATGAAATGAACATATAGTTAAATGACACAAAAATACGGACTCTTTTACG
>MEUM01000095.1:455-2522 GCA_001771735.1 Caldifarciminota bacterium RBG_13_43_14
AAAAATAACTCAAGAAAATCAAATAATTAGAATAAATAATCCATGCTTCGGGAGCATGAGGCCGTCGGTTCAAATCCGACCGCCCCGACACTAATAATCAAGGGTTTAAGCTTATATTTTATAGGTTTAAACCCTTTTCTATTTTATTGGACTTACGGATAAAGTGGGACATACTGTACAAAATTTGTTGCCACTTTTACTATAAGGTCGCTTTATTCATTATATGGACCATTTCGGGTATTTCAAGGGCGGGATATATCTCTGAAGTGGTAACAGATTTGTGACGCATAAAGATTTTTACCTGAAAATGTGTATAACCATCCTTTAACAGTGTATGTGAGAAAGAGTGCCGGCACGTATTCAGATTGCCGTACGTTATTCCGGCAGAGTCTCTTGCTGCTCTGATTTTGTGAGATATGGTATCTTCGCAATAATCGACAACGAATCCTTCATTAATTTGAAAAGGGGATAAGAGTTCAGCTCACTGCCAGAATATTGGAAACGGTTGGTCCTCTCCTGTTTTTGCATCCGGTAAATAACCCATTCGCCGATCAATATGTATTTTTTCCCATCTTACATTCCGGCTGATTTCATATCGGCGAAGAGCAGAGAATCGTGCCAAAATAAAGGCTTTCTGAATTTCTGGATCATCGATAACTGAGTAAATTGTGTCCATTTGATCAGGTGTCCAGATTTGAGGTGTTTTCCTTTCTTTGGTAGTGGATATCAATTGAAAAGGATTTATTCCCTCGATTATTCCACTCCTAATCCCTAAACTCCATGCCTGTCTTAAAGAGCGAACAACCATTGAGTGACTATTGGGATTGTATTTACTCAGTAGGAATTGATTGATATCATTGATCTTCTCTGGGATATCCACAATCCTTCTATCCTGCCCAACAGACTGATACAGTTTCTTGAAAGCATTGTGATAAAGATCCATTGTTCGCTTCTTGGGAGCACGGCCTTTATTCTTTGCCTCGACTTTGTTTTCTTGAAACCATTCAGAATATTATTTAATAGTAATTGGTGAGGATTTGATATTGAGAGGATTTTGAAAAGGCTTATTATCAATTTGACTATTTAAAAGTGCTTCTTGGAATTTTAAAAATTCCCGTTTTATTACTTGTTTTGTGGCTCCCTTCTTGAAGCGATATTTTAATTGGTTTCCGTTTAATCTATAACTGTCGGATGAAGTGAAGACTCTGTATGCGAATGAGCTTTAATAAACGGTCAATAGAGCAGTATCTTTCTGTGTCTGATACCCCATTTGCTTGAGATCATCCATCTTCGGCTTTCATTTTAAGCTGTTTAATGAAGGTTTAACCGATTATAGCTTTATCATAGCACGAAACCTCGAAGAGATAGACTAACGTAACTAATCAACTTGAAATCAACTCTAGGCCAAAAAAAATGAAGTAGGTATGCTGATAATAAAGAGATCACTTTGCGATGTTCTGCAAAGTGATCTCTCATGTTCATTACCGTGAAGCGCAGTTTCTAAAAGGACAATCCGAAGGAAATTCGATTAACGGAATTGAAGAATTCACACTGAGAGTAAGCATATCCGATTTTAACATTGATATTTCCCAGTTCTTTCTGAAAACCGAGTCCGGCACTAAAGCTTTCAACATCATAGTTGAACTTGTAGCCCGCTCGAAGAGCGAACATATCGAATAACAGGTACTCGGCTCCCACATGGATTCTTTCCGTATAATCGCGCGGATGGGTGGCATCAACGGATAAAAGCAGGTGGTTCTCGTGGTCACCCAGGAAATCCAGCACATCCATCGCAAATCCGATGATGAATGTCAAGGGCAGTTCGAATCCTTCCTCGACATATTTAAATTCAGGTGAAAAGTTGCGAATGGTCATACCGAACCGGAAGCTTTTAAAACCCGGGTAAAACATAGTGCCAAAATCATATGCCAGTCCGCTTACCTTGTTCTCAACCGTCTCGTCGCTGCTCAGCTGATTTTCTCCCAGGTTCTGCGAAAAGTATTTAATCTGTCCGCCCATCATAAATTTGTTGGTCAGTGCTTTGGCATAGGATACACCGACTGCAAA
>MEUM01000095.1:2537-3803 GCA_001771735.1 Caldifarciminota bacterium RBG_13_43_14
CGAGCCCGTTTTTATATAACCGATATCTGATGACGGATCGTACATCGTTCCGACTATATCATCACCATAGTCAGCCGCGATGAAACTGACACCGAACGTGCCTATATTACCGAAAGTTTTTGCCAGACCGCCCGCATTGTAGCTGATGCCTGCAAGCCACTGCGTACGACCGGCGAATACATCAAAGCCATATTTCATGCTGGCAAGGCCAGCGGGATTGTAGAACATGGCTGTTGCGTCATCGCCGATCATGAGATAACTCCCTCCCATTGCTGCGGCACGCGCACCTACGTCCACCTTCAGAAATTGCAGTCCCGTTTGAGCGGTCTTGTTGACAGACGGATATACTGGACTCAGTAATAAAAATCCAGTGCAGAAAACGATAAGCAGTATATGGATGTTCTTCATTTTATCTTCCTCCAGAATAGTCAAACATTTCACGATTCTGAGAATTGTTTGACAGGATCATCTAACGATCAGGAACTTAACATTCTTACTTGCACCGTCCGGTGTTTGAATATTGGCGATGTAAATACCACTAACGGGAATCTGACCGGTGTCGGTTGTCTGCTGTTCGTTCTGCAGTATACCCCATGCTGCATCGCCGGAGCCTTTTGTATGTTCAATGGTTTTCACCAGGTCGCCACTTTCCGAGAATATTCTTATTGTACAGACCGGTGGCACATTATAGAACATAATTCGGTTTTTATCTCCCGGGAACTGGATATCCTCTGCCTGCAGACTGAATGGATTTGGTACAATGACGATATCTTCCAGCGATTCACCCGCGGGCCTGGCTAACAAGGCTGGCTGTGTCGTCATGTTTAAATACTGACCGCTTTCCAGGATTTCTTTTTTGCCGTGAAAATCCGGTACGTTCTCAATGCCGTCGTCATATGCAGTCACATAATAGTAATAGGACGTACCACGGACGGCCGAACGGTCCTCATAACTGTGCACGACAGTGGGATTGGTGGTTCCCTCACCGCATTCGTATATTTTATGGAATGCGGAATCGTGGTACGTTCCGATACAGCGGTAAACCCGATATCCGGCAAAATCGTCAACGGATTCAGACTGGGTTCCATCCCAGTCGATTCTGATAAGATCTGGCATAGAAGTAACCTCAATATCGGGAGGAGGCGGCCCGACCGGTACATTATAATTCTGCCGCTGAGCCCACTGAGCTGCGTATGCATTCCGGAACAGGGAGTCTTTACCGGTGGCAACCCAGCAATCCTTTGCCCAGTCATTCTGATTGTTATT
>MEUM01000095.1:4320-4422 GCA_001771735.1 Caldifarciminota bacterium RBG_13_43_14
ATTTGATTCGGCAGCTCTACCTCATCATCAAGATCGACATTCCCGGTATTCTTGAACACCAGATCCCAGATCGCATAATCATCATGATGCGTCTGGCTCCAG
>MEUM01000095.1:4447-4607 GCA_001771735.1 Caldifarciminota bacterium RBG_13_43_14
CTGCACGGCATCCGATGTCCCAAAGGGCGCTCCGGCAAGTCGTACCGGATAATAGGTCCCGAATTCATCCGTCCAGCCTTTCACGCCTATGCGGGTACCGTTGTTGCGAAAATAGAACCGGGCAAAGCTCCGATTCGGATTACGACTTCCGTCATAGTAA
>MEUM01000095.1:4770-5044 GCA_001771735.1 Caldifarciminota bacterium RBG_13_43_14
TCCTCATACATGGGCAAGTGAAGCGATTCCAGATAATCCCTCCTGTCCTGATCGTCGAAGAATCCCTTGGAATTGATGTACTTGTTGTCGAGAACGTTGTTAATGTCGGCGAACAATTCAAAATTTGTACCGAACATCGTGAACCATTTGCTGATCCGGAGGTCGATCGACCAGTTGGGACTCCACTGAATATTGTTTTGAATACCTTCAATATTGAGCGGATTCCAGGTCTCATAAGCACCCGCATGCCAGTACAGAACCGGACTCAGTGTAA
>MEUM01000095.1:5115-5719 GCA_001771735.1 Caldifarciminota bacterium RBG_13_43_14
CTGGCGTAAGGCCTGATCTGTACTCTGGTAATGTTGGGATCGACCAGACCCTGAATCAGCTGGAGCCGTGGATCTTCATAATATACATTGCGCCCGAGAAATCCATTGGTGCGAACCTGATAATGATAATTCAACCAGCCGGTGATCCATTTTCCGAAGGGTCTTTCAATCCGAACCTCAAAACCACGGATATCTTCATAGTTGTTGTTGCCCTGGGTTACATAATTCACGCTGCCGGAATAATTTGTATAACGGACATCGTTGAGTTGATCGGTGACATCCTTGTAGAATCCAGCAAGATGGAGCAGGAATAGATTCGCAATGTCGTATTCAATACCTAGTTCGTAGGCGACTGTTCTGGGCAAATCGGCCGAAGGATTGCCGATTCGTGTGATGGGATCGGAGGCGCGGCCCGTATATATCTCATACATATCTGTGGAACTCGGCATGGAATAAAAATGCCCGTACGAAAAATACAGTTTTACATTTTCATGTATGGGATGGGAAATACCAAGGCGTGGACTGATTTTAACATGACCTTCAGCTTTTTCCGATGGTCCCTCTGTGGTCAGTTTGGTTTTCAGCCTGTTGGACAGGTACGGGG
>MEUM01000096.1:0-13131 GCA_001771735.1 Caldifarciminota bacterium RBG_13_43_14
ACTGCATTCATGATCTCATGAATGATCTTGATCGTTACTTGATGAGCGATCACCAGATCCACATCATTCGGCGTCCAGCCGCTCTCGGCCAATACTTTTTTGACCTCGGGCGGTATTTTTTTGAACGCAAGATCGATTATTTTTTCACCGTCTGACAGAAAATAACACATCTTTGGGTCGCGGGGGTACATTGTCCCGCCGCCAAGAATAGTTGCGAGGCGCCACTGAGAACCATCGGATGAAAAATGTGATGCGCAGAAACCATCGTCGTCAGCCTTGTTCTCGGTCATGATCAATGCCGCACCGGCGTCACCGAGCGTTAATCCAGAAGCCTTGAGTACGAGATCATCTTTATTCAGAATATTATAGTCCACATACTTAGATGCGACTTCCCCGGATGCAATAAGCCCATACTTTACCTTCCCGGTTGATATGAGCGAATCCACTATGTCAATGCTGTTGATAAATGAGTTGCACGCATTTTTAATGTCAAAAAGCTGGATTTTTTTGGCGCCGAGTTTTTCTGCGATAATATTGGCTGTTGCCGGTTCATATATATCCTGGCAGCAGGCCGCGAATATGATAAGATCGATAATTTCGATACTGATATCAGCCTTGGATAAAGCGCGGCGGCTGGCAGCGACGGCCAGGTCCGAGGCATCAGTTCCCGGCGGCGCTTCCCGGTGTTCACGGCAACCGGTCAAGCGTTCCAGTATGCCATAGGGGACACCGATCTTTTCCTTAAATTGCAGCTTTTCTTCAATATCCGATGTTCTTACGATTTTCTCTGGAACAAAATAGCTTACCGCAATAATTTTGCTGCCGTATCGTTTCATAGTCAACTCCCCATCAATCTATAAAATTCAGGCATCACGCTGTCCTTTATTCTTTCAAACCTTTTTTCGAGATATGGTTGAACTTTTTCAAACGAGATCGGCAATTGACCGGTGAACAGCTGCTGGATCTCTGCGCGGTCTTCCATAAGAATGCATGTACTGCATGGTCTACTGAAATAACGCAGATTGCGTTCGTAAACGGCGCTCGGTTTTTTTAAAACATTGCCAAGTGATATTGGCAGGAAATTGCACGGCCAGAAATTACCGCGGGTGTCGATATATGCATGCTGTCTTCCTGCTCCGCATCCATATCGTGAATAGTGTTCAGTATAGGCAAAAGAATGGATTTTAGGCAGCTTGTGATCATTAACCGTGTTGTCATGCAGGTCCCTAAGCAGCTTACGTTGCTTCGAAGTCAGGAAAACACTATTGTCATGAGCAAGCAGATTGCCAGTAGCAAGCGGCTCTAAGAGAAGCAGTTCATCCGGATCAATTGTTTTTATAAATGACAGGAACTGCCCGACACGATTCTGCTCGATCATTGCTTTTGTAATAACGCTCTGAACGACAGTATAAAGACCTGCCCTTCTTGCATTGGCAATCGCATCGAGCGAAATTTCGTAGGCACCACTGAAACCACGTGCCCGGTCATTATTTGTCTCATCGTGGTCGTCCAGACTTATTGCGATCGCAAAAAGACCGCTATCTTTCAATTGATCAGCGCGTGACCGGCTCAAACCATATCCTGAGGTAAAGATAATGAATGAAAATTCATCCGCGTATTGACGTATGATGTCATCAGTATCGGTTCGGAGCAAAGGCTCGCCACCCGTGAAACCAATAATACAGATCCCCCAATCCTTTAAAATCGCGATGATTTTCTGGAGATCTTTGATCGATAAATCTTGTGCGGACATATGTGCAGCGCTGCAATACCAGCATTTAAAAGGACATCTGCCAGTGGTTGCGATAAGTATATTATGCAGCTGTACGGGTTTTGTTCTGAGCACAAATGTATCGCTGTATGAACGGATGATGCGTGAAAATGGTTTTGATGGAACCGGTGGAATGAAGAGATTTATGACACCCTTATCATCATGGTTTAAAAGGCGTTCTTTATGCAGTGTAAAATTTATGAAACGAAAATAGCGTATCGCCCCAATTAGTCCGCCGGATATCAATGCACGCAGGGATTCTTTGACAAAGAGGTATTTCCCGAGCCAGAAATATTGTAATTTGGTTATTGTTGTTGAAATATGAGTTCCAGTATTGGTAGGGTGGAGGGTTCTAAAAGAACCCTCCACCTTTCTCTATTATTTCAAGAGAACGATCTTTTGGTTGGAGATGTAGTTGTCAGCCTTGAACTGGACGAAGTAAATTCCCGCTGCCATTTTTCGATTGTGATCGTCGGTACCATTCCAGGTAACAGCGTATGAGCCAGCTTGCTGCATACCGTTGACGAGTGTGCGTATTTGCCTGCCACTTGCGTCATATACCGCGATATTAACATCGGTGCTGATCGGAATGGAGAAATTAACCGTTGCTGACGATCTGAATGGATTCGGATAGCCGACTGCAAAAGCGAACGAAGCAGGTATGTTGGTTTTATCTTCTGCAATACCAACCGGTACGGTTGTCACAAGCCATAATCTAACATAATTACTATGCAATGAATGGTCGCCAAATGGTATTCCTAGAGAAGCGAGATGGGTTGTCCATTCTCCGTCCTGTTCGCAAAGCGGAACTCTTTCAAGATTCAGATGTGGTGGTGCATCTGCATAGTATAACGGGTAATAGGCGCTGACATGCCTGGTGTTCCACTGCTGGCAGTACTCAACAAGATCATCCGGGTATTTTTTCCTTATTTGATTGCTAAGATGCCGCTTTACGATCTCGATAGCCTGCCTGAGCGTGAATGGATAGTCCCAGCATATCTTTGCATAAAGGCGGCCGATCAGGGACGCGATCAGCCCCGGTGATGGATCATAAGGATAGTAGCCAATACCATCGGCCGATAGATCGTCGCGCATACCGCGGAAAGGTAGCGGATCCACTGAGTAAGCATAGGCGCGACCTGGCCTTGCCATTTTGTAAAATCCTTTTGCCGCGAATATGTAATCGCGTGTCCACCCATCCGGCAACTCGGGAATATCAGTCGATTCGAAAGCAAGTGTGATCTCGTCGCCGTGATTCATGATCGCAAATCGATCATCAGCGTTGTCGAGCAGAGGATTGACATCGCCATAACGCGTATAGTATCCAGCAACATTTGCATAATTCCGTGTTACGCGGTTGGCATAGTTAAAGTCTCCTGGATACTTACCGTCCGGGGAGGAGTATTCAGCATAACCGTAATAATGTAGATCTGCTTCGATCAGTGGAAGTTCATGGATATGATAATCAGTGCCGGCAGCGCTGCTAATCCAGGCTTTATCAATATACACCTCATGGGTGAATGTTAAACGTATACGATGATCATCGGTTTCAAATACTGATTTTCCTTGTTCATCATATAGTGGATAGGTAACGACCTTTTGATGCCCGGCTGGAATGCCACAAGATGCATTTTTTTTCCATCGTTTGTATCGATCTCTGATCTCTACAGTTGGATTCTTGAGGGTCATGTTTTGCTTGCTGGCATGATAGATATCGCTGACCTGGCTTATTTCGGCGGCATCGGGGAAATGAGTGCTTCCATATAAATATAGCACGGTCGAGCCGGGATCATCTAATTCACCAATATCAATAGTAATCGAGAACGGTTTTGCGAAGCCGTTGATACTTGATTTTTCAAATGGCACATAAATACGGTCTTTATGGGCAAGCGTATAAAGTATGTCCTGATTGCGGTCATTATATGCCGCGGTCAATGGTTTTTCCCGCGCAGTATGTACTGATAAACCGCTGTACGCTGGCCAGCGTAATGCTTCATGCGGGTAAACATCGTATTCGGCAGGGTGATCGATCACATACAGCTCAACCTCATCGATATATGAAACTTCCTGTAGCATTTCATTTACGGTCAAGCGATATACCCCATCAACACTCGCGAGCTTATCTCCATCGATCTTGACATATTCATCAAAATCAGGAGGAAGATAGAGGTTCTGTCCGAGAACCTGACCCATCCATGTGCCTAGGTCACCGCCGGATACAAGATCGCCGATAAAATTATGATTCTCACCGTCATATGCGAAAAGCAGCGGACAGCATGATTTCACATAGACATCGGCACCGGTGGCAGCGTAGAACATAGTGCTTGGATTGACAAACATTGCCGTCGAATCGATACGCAACGTCGAAGTCAAAAGCACATCGGCGGTTACATTAGTCATGTTCTGACGCCGTGACCATGTATTTGTTTGATCATTCCAGTAATAGAGTGCAACCCGATTGTGAGGTGCAGTACCATGTTGACCCCACCATTCAACGGTTATTTGCTCGATAATGGTATCCGGTGCATTGAGCATGAACCCATAAAGCTGCAAATCTTGATGCGCTGTATCAGTGGCACCCGCTGTCACCCATCGATTATTATCAAGCGTAGAAATCTGTTGTAATTCGGTCACGGTTGCTGGTATCCAGCTTGCATGACTTGGTATTGGAACTGAACCACTATCGGCATTTGGATATTTCCAGGCAAGACTTCCAGGGCTTATAATCTCCAGTTTGCGCGCTGCTACAAAATTCATGGTGGTTGTGTCGTCATTATAAAAGGTATCACTGGCCAACGATGAAATCCCGTAACCTATATAATGCGTACCCATTTGACCGATTGTAAAATTGTCGAAAACAACAAGACTTTCGGTATTTTGAGGTAAATTGGAAATAGTTCGATTGCTTGTATATACCGTGCTCATGCCGATCCTAATCAGGCATGTGACCGGGACATTGGTTTCATCAAAAGTTCCTGAGTTTCTGAATCTCACTGATGGTTGTAACGTGGTAAATTCTTCTTCCATAGCGCGCGGGATGTCGAATCGCTGTGCGCGTATATTATGATGGGGCACTGGTGGGGGAACTGCTTGAAGTGCAGCATAAACATTTAATCGACCCCAGCCATAATTATTGTTGGGATATGGAGCTCCTTGAGCAGGTTGATCAGCGTTATCAAGAAGTATATTATAAAGTGTTCCGTAATCGATCGTTTGATTTTTTTGAAGACAGATTGCCACTGCACCGGTGACGTGCGGTGAAGCCATTGATGTTCCCTGCATAGACTGGTAACCACCGCCAGGAGCAGCGGAACGAACATTGACTCCTGGTGCAGAAATATCAGGTTTGATCAAATTCCAATCCGGTCTCGCCCAGTTGCTTGGATCGCTCCACGGGGTTTGATTGGGCGCCGGTCCGCGAGATGAAAAACTAGCCATATTGTCACTGTTATCAGTTGCTCCAACCCCGGTGACAATCGGGAAATTACCTGGAGTACCACCAGTGCCTGGATTAGGACCAGAATTTCCAATTGAAAATGATGGATATATACCGAGCGAACGCCAGTTGATGCAATCATCCCAGTATTCTAATGATGTAGTGGCAGTTGAACCCCATGAATTGCCCACCACATGCACGGTTTGAGTGGCGAACCACTGAAAACAAGCGTGTATCCATGTTGCCTGGCCGCTGCCGCCTGCATCAAATGCCTTTGCACAGATAAAATTCGCTCCGGGTGCCACTCCAATATCATCGACAAATGAACCATTGCCGTCACCGCCGCAAATCGTGCCCATAGTATGAGTCCCATGGCCGTGATCATCATATGGCGTTGAATTGCCATTAACACCGTCGAACCAGCCACCGGGTATCCAACGATTACCAAAGGCAGCGTGAGTGACTTCGACCCCGGTATCCATATTGCCGACTATGATACCAGCGCCGTCATATCCGTCATTCCAGCAAAGTGGAGCACTGACCATGGTGATATTCCATTCAGGTGTTCTTGATCCGGGATCGGATGATTTCCGTGCGTCGAGCTTGATTATGAAATCGTCGATCACATAATCAACATCCTCACGTGCGGCGATCGCTTTTATTATCTCTTTTGTCGCTTTAAATGTAAAACCATTGAATATCCAGTAGGTCTTGAGATTTTTGACCTTGTCGCCGTAGCCGGAAAGAAATGCGAGTATATCTTTTTGATCATTTGCGGCAAAGGTCTGCAGATAAATGAGTTTCTCGGCCTTGGTCGCACTTTTCGGCATTGAGGCCAGATCGGATCTATTGCTCATATGAACAATGACCTGAATTGCGTGATTAGTCTTTGCATTATCCAAAATTGCCTGCAGCTGCGGGTGTATATTGCCGGCAGTCAGAAAACTCATACCGGCGAGCAGTAAAATAAAACACTTCATTATCACCTCCTCGATTCTTTTATCCTCTGGATTTAAAAGTGCTATCACCTCCTTATGTATTTCAGCAAATAATATAGATATTGATCAAATCATCTTCAACTGCTAAATTATTATAAGAAATAATGAAAACATGTCAAGACTGAATCCCAACTTCCCGATCTTGATCCGGAACTTTTTTTATTGACAACGTTTTATCGAAGTGTATAATAAAAGGCTTATGCGGGAGTAGCTCAGTGGTGGAGCATCACCTTGCCAAGGTGAGGGTCGCGGGTTCAAATCCCGTCTCCCGCTGTTTTGGTAACAGGCCACAGGGAACAGGCAACAGCTAAAGAAACTGAAGAACGAATTTGTTACTGTACCCTGTTTCCTATTACCTGTTACCTAATCAAGGCGGCATAGCCAAGTAGCAAGGCGGCGGTCTGCAAAATCGCTATTCGCCGGTGCAAATCCGGCTGCCGCCTTTTTTCTAAGCTTTCCAAAAACCAGAAAGCTTCGATTACGGTGATAAAATATAAGATACCACAGATGGAAGTTAAAAACATTGCAGATATCATGTCTTCATTATTGTAATCTTCTTGACATCATACTAACCGGATGTATAATCTATCAAAAGGAGGACTATGGTACTAGTGTTAATATTATTACAGATAACTGGTTCCGGATTTCATGCCGAAACTGCACCAGTTATTACCGGCACAGGAGGACCTGATGCCTATGGATATCGTTGGATCGACAGCGATACGGCCGGTGGTCCAACCAAGAACTGGATCGATATATCCGGATACGGGACCCAGGTTACCGGTCTTGGCGACGATAATGTAGTTGGCCCGTTCTCGATCGGGTTTGATTTTCCTTATTACTGGTATACGGTGAACTCATTCTTTGTCGGTTCAAATGGGTATATTGCCTTTGGTGATAACACGCTTGAAGCTGCACCATTCCCCACTATTCCGCAGCAGGCAAAACCCAATAATATGCTTGCACCATTCATGTCCGATCTGGATTTCTCAGCGGGTACACCAGCCTGTTATTACTGGACTAATGCCGCATTGGATACATTCATTATATCATATCATACGGTGAGGTTCTGGAACAGTCCGTCAAGTAATAACACATTCCAGATCATCCTAACCCGCGCCGACAGCGCGATCACCTTTCAGTATGAAGATCGTGTCGGTTATCCAAGTGGTGGTTGGGCTCAGGCGCTGAGTGTTGGAATTGAGAATGTTGCCGGCAATGTCGGGCTTCAATATCTATATGATCAATCGCCGATTGGCAATCAGATTCATGATAGTCTCGCCCTATATTTCTATCCCCCTGATTCAACAAACTATCAGGTGCATGATGTTGCGGTCATGAAAATGATGAACGATATTTCGGGCGGATTCTTCGTTTATAACGGCGACTCGATCAACTTCTGGGGATTGATCAAGAACACCGGCAACCAGACTGAAACCGGTTTCAATGTTTATTGTCAGATCCGTAATCAGGGTAATCAGGTAGTATTTAACGATACGATCAATGTTGCGTCGATCGCTCCGGATGCAACCGATTCGCTGGTTTTTACGCCTAAGTGGGCTTCTACTGCGAACGGTTTATACCGTTTGAAAGTAAAATCCCTGCTTGGTGGTGATCTGGTTCCTAACAACGATTCCATATATGTCGAATTTCGTGTTGTTACATATCCGACTGAGCTTCAACTTGATGGCGGGACCGGTCATACTGGTATGGCCTGGAATGGTCCGAATTCGGGCTATGGAGCTAAATTTTTGCCGCCTCGCTACCCGATGAAACTCAATACCGCTCGTTTCAATGTGAATTCGACCGCGGCTAATCCTAATGTGACGGTTCAGATTCTGGATGATGACGGTCCGGGCAACGGTCCTGGTACCGTACTCTATCAGGTAGTGCAACCGATTGGCGTTGCGCAGTGGTATGATATTGATGTTTCGGCCCAGAATATTATATTCTTTTCGGGTGCATTCTATATCGGTTGTATTTCGGATCAGGCTTCAGATCCATTTTTTTCTATGGACACTCTATTCCCATCCAGCCGTCAAACCTGGGAATATACTGGTGTCTGGGCGCCATATCGTGATAAAGAAAAAGATGATGTGTTGATCCGCGCCGTGGTTGATTCATATACTGGTGTAGGAGAGTATACGATCAGCCCGGTAAGAGATCCGATGATCGCCGCGCCAAATCCCTTCCAGAAACTGACCGCAATTAATGTTGCTCCGTCAGTTCGTCGTGTGGCGGTGTACGATGCCAGTGGTCGTTTGATTACTAATGTCAACGCCCGCAATGGTATTGCAAATTGGAACGGCTGCAATGATAAAGGACAACTCATGAATCAGGGTATTTACTTCGCAGTTACTGATCATGGTGATATTGTCAAACTCGTACTCGTTAAGTAATATTGATATGAGAAATGGGGTCGGGTTATCCTGACCCCATTTTTTTTTGTTTTTAGAAGATGTATTCGCTGGAATGGAAAAAATCTGTGGTTTCTATTGACATATTATTATTAATATCTATAATATATTTAATATATACTGAAGTTTCTGCTCAAGTCGCGATTGACTGCAGAGACTGAATACCCTAAAAGGAAGGAGGTAACACAAATGGAAGGTTATGAGATAGATCCTGGTGCTGCTGGTGCCGCGGCTGTGTTCATGATCGTTTATCTGCTTGTCATTGCGGCATTTTATATTTACATGGCTATATGTCTACAAACAATAGCCAAGAAAACTAACACTGAAAATGCTTGGTTTGCCTGGATACCGATACTCAATATCATCCTGATGTTAGCGATTGCCAAGAAACCGATCTGGTGGATCATTTTGATGTTGATACCGTTCGTGAACATCATTATTGCGGTTATTGTCTGGATGGCAATTGCCGAGGCGAGAGGAAAACCAAATTGGCTGGGTATATTAATGATCGTGCCGGTCGCGAATGTTATTGTTCCGGGGTATTTGGCTTTTTCTAATTAACCGGTAATCGATTTTTTCGATGAGAATAGCGGGGTATTTAAGCCCCGCTATTCTTTTTTATTGAGAATTTCAAGGATAAAAGCATACTCGAATGCGATCTCTTTAAGATAATCATAACGCCCTGATGATCCCATGTGCCCGGTGCCCAGGTTTGTTTTCAACAACAAGAAATTATTATCAGTTTTTAATGTGCGTAAGCGGGCCACCCATTTAGCCGATTCCCAATAACCAACTCTCGGGTCATTGAGACCCGCGGTGACCAGGATATTGGGGTATTCCTGTTGGCTGACATTATCATATGGAGAATAGTTTTTCATATATTCATAATATTCAGTGTTATTCGGGTCTCCCCATTCATCGTATTCAAGAGTGGTAAGCGGTATTGTTGGATCAAGCATTGTATTTATTACATCCACAAACGGAACATCGGCAATAGCGATTGCGCATAGATCCGGGTTCATGTTCAGCACGGCCCCGATCAATAGACCACCAGCGCTGGCGCCGCTGATAACAAGACTGTCTTTCGATGTATAGTTATTATCGATGAGGTATTCCGCGCAGCTGATGAAATCATAAAAAGTGTTTAATTTATTCAAAAGCCTGCCTTGATCATACCAGTATCTTCCCATCTCGCCGCCACCGCGTACCTGGGCGATCGCATAGGCAAAGCCCCGGTCAATTAGACTTAAACGATTCGATGAGAAATATGGTTCATTACTTGACCCATATGCACCATATCCATCAAGCACTAGCGGCCCATTAGCCTTCTGTCGATCAATTCGGTATACGATCGAGATCGGAATGAGCGTCGAATCCTGCCCAGTTGCCATCAATCTTCCTGATCGATATTTGGCGGGATCATAGTTGCCGAGCACTTCGAATTGTTTTTTCAAGTGTAATTGATGGGTTTTCATGTTGTAATCATAGACCGTTTTTGGTGTGATCAGCGACATGTAAGTCAAACGCAGTGTATCGCAGTTAAATTCATGATTATCGTGCAGCCAGAATGTATATGTTGATTCTGGAAATTCAACGAGGTGGCGAGTCTTTTCTCTTAAATTAAGTATCTCGAGCTGCTCTAAACCGTGTTTCCTCTCATGGATAACTATATAATTATTGAATGGTTCAATTGTTTCAATTTTGATGCTATCCTGATGGCTGATGAACTTTTTCCATTGACCAATACCGTATTTTTCGATCTTGGCTCTCGTTATCATGAAATTGGGCGCATTTTTGTTAGTCAGACTATAAAAATAGCCATTATGATGATAGATATAGTATTCGATCCCGGTAGTTCGCGGGTCAATTATACTGAAATCATCATCCGGAATATCCGCATTCAAATAATAATTTTCTGTGGTAATATGAGTGCCAGTCTCAATGATCAGATAGTGTCCGTCTTTAGTGCGTTTGATGTCAACCCAGAATGAAATATCTTTTTCTTCAAAAATAAGTTTATCAGGTTGTTCACCATTCAATTTATGGGAGTATATTTTATGTGGACGATTCGTTTCATCAGTGGTCGCATAGAAAAAGGTGATATTATCATTTGCCCAGGCCATAGGATATCCAGTGTTGGGTATGTTGCCAGACATCAGTTTTCCATTTCGCAGATCTTTGAAAAAAATTGTCATATTCTCACGGCCCGTGGTATCTACCGAATAAGCGATCATGCGGTGGTCCGGACTTACGCTTAAACTCCCGATATCATAATATTCATAACTTTCAGCCAGTACGTTGTGATCGAGGATGATCTCTTCGGCTGCATCTAGATTCCATTTTTTTCGACAGTAAATGAGATACTGCTTTCCCTGTTCGGTTCGGGAGTAATAATAAAAACTATCGCTGCGCCATGGAACATTTAGATCTGTCTCTTTTATTCGGCCGAGCATTTCTTTGTAAAGCGAGTCCTGAAGCTCAGCCGTAGCCGCCATTATTTGTTCGGTGTATTCGTTTTCATCATTGAGATACTGCATCACTCGTGGATCGTCCCGGTCCCGTAGCCAAAAATAATTATCAATTCTGATATCATTATGGATAGTATCGATGCGCGGAATAATTTGCGCAACCGGCGGCGTTGCCGGGATCAGGTCTCCGGCCAATAAAATAACCGGAAAAAGAACTATGATAAAACCAGTAATCTTTTTTCCTGGAATTCGATCAAATATATGCATTGGCGATTGTTATCAGGGTATATTCAGTGTCAATATTGACCAATGACCTTTTTGGCTTTGTTTATTAAATGCCAACTCAAATATACAGGCAAAAGCTTGGCTGGTATTGAATTCCGCGATACTTTCTCAGGGCCGGGGATGATCTCGGATACCTTGAAAGTATAAATGCCGGCGCGGGTGATACAGGTGTCGATCGTGTCAATTTTGGCTTCGAAAATCGATCGACTCAACTCATTTAGAGCTTCGGGATAGAACCATCCTTCCCTTTTGAATTCGTCAATATTTAATGCAGTATTAATCGTTTGAATTGTATCATCCTTATTCCAGTCCGTAAATGTATAGACGGCAGACCTTCGAGGTGGTGCATCAATTGAACACGGAATTGGAAAAACCTGTGAATCAAGGTTCTTAAAGGCGGTAATATCATTTGACAGATTCTGCCGGTATATTTGATACTCGACACCCATCCGGTTCAAATCATGGTTTTGATCAATTGAGAGCGAGGACAGGAATTCCCAAAAACCATTGATTTCCTCGTTATGATTTTGGCTCTGTGTATGAATAAGAAGCTTTGCGGGCGGCTGATCAGGAAAAACATTTGAAAATTTTCTTAAGTTCATATCAGGCAGTGCTTGATCAATCAGTAATTCGCGTTTCAATAATCGTTTTCTATCCAACATCGTATCAAGCGCGGTAAAATCAAAGATACAAGTGCCAGCGCTAGCGTCCCGGGTAATAAAATATTGAGTATTTCCTTCGATCGCCATTTCAGGCCAGATCAAACCGATACCCATGATCGAGCCGGGAAATTTGCTCTGGCAATAGTCAAGAAGTCGGGCAAAGAAAGCGGTGTTGGTTGTATATGCCATGGCGAGCGGGTAATCAATAACCTTTTGCCAGAATTCCCAGCATTGTCCGTAACGATAGTGGCTCAATGCTGGGTTAGGGAATATCGCCGCACTTAAAAGCAGTCCCGGGTTCTGGAGGTCGTCTTTAATACTGTTTTGTATTTCCTTTACAATTTGAGTGATGAACGTCTCTTTAGCTTTTGCTTCCTGCCAATAATGCCATACCAGCCAACGCTGCAAGAATGACATTTGAGGATAACGGGTAAAGGTCATCCAGGTTAAATCATTGCCTTCAAATCCAGCGAAGAGGGCAGTAGTATCATTTATATTTAATCCCCATAGCGTTCCTGGATAGCGAATGAAGTCGAGATGGACACCGGCGATCGCATATTTGCCGGCAATTTCTTGACAGGTTGAAGCAATAAAATTTTTAACCTCTTCTTGGGACGGATCCAGATATAATCCCTCCAGCCCGCATTCAACCCACTTTTCATATGAATAATAGCGCATGCTTCGATTTGTTGCGTCCTTTATGAACCATTCAGGGTGGGTAAAATAAACATGGCGGTTCGAATCGGGTGTTTGTTGTAATGACCAGGCAAGCAGGGTGTTCACCCAGGCATGAACTTTGATCTTTTTCTTCTTCGCTGCTTTGATCAATGCGCCCAGCGGATCGTATTTCATGCCCGAGATCTTCGATAAATACTGGCTGCGCGGTAAGGTCTTTGTTTTACAGTATGCATAACCACCGATTACTACTTGAGCGTATATATCGGTGATACCCATTTCAGTTGCGATCTCAATTATTCGATCGATTGAGTCCGGATGCACCATAGAGGCGGCTCTGACCCAAAGACCTTGATGGGTCTTATTGTCTATTAAAGTATTATCCTGTGATTGCAGGAAAATAAATATGAATGCACTAA
>MEUM01000096.1:13268-14684 GCA_001771735.1 Caldifarciminota bacterium RBG_13_43_14
ACCCTTAGGATAGTATTCGCCCCGCTCCTTATCAATAAGATATTCCCCCTTGTATTCTTTATTTACGATTATCTGCAGCATATCGCAGAGGTGATCGATTTCCTCTTTAGTATTATAAATACCAAAACTGATGCGCACTGTTCCTGGTATTTGTGAACGGTCACGCGTTAATATTGCTGCTTCAACCTTCGATGCGGCTGTTTCATCGACACCCAGCAGGCATTTGACATACGGATGGGCGCAGAAACAGCCATTGCGGACGCCGATACCGCCTTCATAGCTCAATATCGCCGCGGTCAAAGCATGACCAAGATCTTTGACGTTAAGCGCAATCACGCCGAGACGATTGCGGGCATTTTCCGGATCGCTATCGCCATAGACAATGATCTCGGGCATTTGCTTGAATTTGGATAATGCATAGGCCGTGAGTTCGGTTTCGTGATCGATAATGTCGTCGAAACCGATTTCATTGATCAATTTGATCGCCTTGGCAAGGGCAACAACGCCGACTATGTCCGGTGTACCGGCTTCTTCGCGTTCGGGCAGGTCTTTCCAGTATGCGCTTTCAAGGCTGACAATATCAACCGTACCGCCACCGACATATTCCGGATCACCACATTCAAAAACTGAAGGGTCGGCGACCAATACGCCGACACCATAAGGTGCATACATCTTATGCGCCGAAAATGCGATGTAATCAAGATGCTCAGGGTTTTGCTTAACTTTGATGTCGATCGGACGGTGGGGAACAAGCTGGGCAGCATCGATCACGATTTGAGCCCCGATCGCATGAGCCTTGCGGGCATATTCATGAATCGGATTAATATAACCAGTTACATTGGATGCCGCGCTTATTGCCACCAACTTGGCCTTGCCCTTATAGGAATTTAACTTCGCATCAAAGTCCTTTTGGCTGATTGTTCCGTCTGGATTTAAACCAATGTGAACAACTTTTCCGGCTTTGCGCCAGGGCAGTTCATTGGAATGATGTTCCATAATTGAGGTAAGAATAATCGGTTCCTCAGTAGACTGTAATTGAGCCATGTAGCCGAAACGGCGTGCTAGTTTGTTTATCGCCTCCGTGGTGTTCTTGCAGAAGATCACACACGAAGTTGAGTCGGCACCGACGAATTCGGCGATGATGCGTCGTGATTCTTCAAATACCCAAGAAGATAACTGAGATTTGAAGCCGGCACCGCGATGAACATTCGAGTACCAATCGGAGAATTCCTTTACGGTCTCTTGAACCGGTATCAAAGTTGGTGTGCTTGATGCATTATCAAAATAAACATAAGGTTGTTTACTTCCGTTCAACAGGGGAACGAGAAGATCATGACCGGCTACCTTTGATTGAAGTTCTTTTAGTGTCATTTTTGATTATATCTATATAGAATTTGAGGTCAAGACAAGGACACA
>MEUM01000097.1:0-3481 GCA_001771735.1 Caldifarciminota bacterium RBG_13_43_14
GTGCTTTTTATGGTGCGGAAATTAGAGGCCGATTGCGGCATTATAATCACGGCTAGTCATAATCCTGAACAGTGGAATGCGCTTAAATTCGCTACTGGCCGGGGCCAATTCATAAATCAGAAAGAATTCCGGCGGTTTTCAGGTTTTCTTGCTCGATTTCAGGATGATGAAAAAAAATATCCAAAACAGATTGTAGTATATGATAATGCAATTGATGTTCATATCGCGCTGATCCGCAGAAAAATGAATAAGCCAGTGCTTGATTTGAAGGTTGGTGTTGACGCGGTGAACGGAGCTGCAGCCAGGGCATTGCCATTATTATGCGAATCATTGGGCTGTGAGGTTGTCCGGGTCAATTGCCGGTTCAGTCCAAAGTTCCCGCGAGGGCCTGAGCCAGTACCGGAAAATTTGAGTAAGCTCGCCGAGATAGTTCAGCGCAGGCATTTGGATATAGGCCTGGCCTGTGATCCGGACGGTGATCGTCTTGCCGTTGTCGATGAATTGGGGAGACCGGTCATTGAGGAAAAGACACTGGTATTGGCAGCTGATTTTGTTCTAAGATCAAAAAAGGGGTCAATCGTGGTGAATCTGTCGACCACTGCGTTAATGGAACATATCGCGGCAAAATATCATCAGCCGCTATACCGTACTGCAGTTGGAGAAGGTAATGTTGTTGCCAGGATGTTAAAAGAAAATGCAGTGATCGGCGGCGAGGGTAATGGTGGTGTTATTTACCCGGCAATAAATTTTGGCCGGGATGCCCTTGCGGCGGCAGCTTTGATATTAATGATGCTGAAGCGTTCGGGCAAACCGCTCAGCACGCTCTTAAACAATTATCCGGCATTTTATATGATCAAAAAAAAGTTGAAAATGTCGGCTGCAGTTTTTATTCAAAAAATAAGTAAATTAGAAAGAAAAATCCCGGGAAGGATCAACCGTCAGGATGGTTTGCGTTTTATAAACCGTAATTATTGGGTACATATTCGTCCGTCGCAGACCGAACCGTTGGTCCGGATCATCGGCGAATCTTCAGATCAACAGGAGATTATAAAAGTGATCAGGACGATCGTGAAGATTATAAAGGAATAAATGATTCAAATGAATATAGTTGTAACGTTTATTTATGCCGATGAAATACGATGATATCGTGGTTATTGTTCCGGCATATAATGCTGAAAGTACAATTAGAGAATTGATTAATGAAATAATACGAAACGGATTTGATCGAGAGGATATTGTTATTATCAATGACGGGTCACGCGATCACACGGCACAAATTGCCCGAGAGCAAAAAGTAATACTCTGTGCGCATGAAAAAAATCTCGGTAAAGGGATGGCTTTACGCAGCGGGATCGACCGCGCCCGAAGCATGAATAAGAAAAAGGTTATTACCATGGATGCTGATGGTCAGCATGATCCCGAGGAAATTAAAGTTTTTATGGCTCATAAAAATGACTATGATCTGATAATCGGGCAGCGCATCGACCGAATGAATATGCCGGTTTTACGAAGATTGGTCAACCGGACAACCTCGCTGGTTGTATCGCTATTATGTGGTCATTTTATTCCCGATGTGCAATGCGGCTTCCGAATGATCGATCTCCAAATTTTTAATAGGATAAAATTGGTGACGGCTAATTATCAGACCGAATCGGAACTTGTTATCAAGGCCGTACGGCAGGGATTCAGGGTCGGAACGGTGAGTGTGGCGACTCGGTATAATAATGAAAAAAGCTATATACGGCCCTTTGTCGATACTGTAAGATTCGTTAAAATGGCAGTGAGGTCCTTATGGGTATGATATTATTGACCAATGACGATGGCTATGATGCCAGTGGTTTTCAAGCTTTGTATCAAGGCCTAAAGAAGGAATTTGATGTTTTTGTTGTTGCACCACGCACCCAGCAAAGCGGCGCGAGCCATTCTCTTACGCTCAGGCGACCGATACGGGTCGAGAAATTAAGGGATCAATTTTTTACGATCGATGGTACGCCGACCGATTGCGTCTTGCTAGCGTATCATGATCTGATACGGAAAAAAATCGATATGATAATCTCCGGGATCAATCATGGTCCTAATATGGGCAGTGATGTTTTCTATTCGGGTACGGTTGCAGCAGCACTACAAGGAGCAACGCTTGGTATAAGCTCAATGGCCGTATCGTTATCTGGTCACGAATATATAAATTTCACACCGGCGGCTAATTATGCAAAGAGATTGATCCATAAAGTAATCGAGTTGGGTATATCAAAGGTGATCCTTAACGTAAATATTCCAGAATCTAAGATAATTGGGACCAAGATCACCAAGCTTGGTAAAAGGATATACCGGGATAAGGTCATCCGTAACAATCAAAAAGAGAATGTTATGTACAGTGTTATCGATGGTACGCTTTCATACAAGGTAGCGACCGATACCGATTTTAAGGCGGTTGAGGAGGGCTGTGTCTCAATTACCCCGCTCAAGCTAGACCTTACTGACTATGAAAGCATGGGGCAACTTAAAGCTCATCTGGTAGAGTGACAATATCATGAGCGCGATGCACATTTTTTCAGAGCTCTCATATATTGACAGGATAATGGCTTTGGATATAATATGGAAAAGGAGAAATAGATGACATTTTTTTTATTCGCCCAGAGTTGTGAACAAACTGGTGGTCAACAAGGGAATCCAATTTTGCAGCTTGTGCCTTTATTATTGATTTTTGTCGTTTTCTATTTTTTATTGATCAGACCTCAACAAAAAAAGCAGAAAGAACATCGGAAAATGGTCGAAGGTATAAATCGCGGTGACCGAATCATTACCTCTTCTGGTATTCACGGTACGGTTGCCGGTGTTAAGGACCGTACTTTTGTTATAACCATCGCGGATGGCGTGAAGATTGAGGTAGAAAAGTCGCACGTAGTAACCAAATTGAATAAAACAATGGAAAGTCAAAACGAAGGCAATTAATCAGTTCATATTTTTCGATTTTTAAGGAGTACATTGAAAAAACCGGTATTAAGATACCCGCATGAAATACTCCGAAAAAAAGCGCAGCCGGTCACACAGATATCAAAAGCAATCTTGGAATTGGCCGACGATTTAGTTGAGACGATGCTGGTTGAGGATGGCGTTGGACTTGCCGCGAATCAAATTGGTTATGAATTAAGAATTTTTGTCCTGAATACGATGAACGAAGAGGAGTCCAAACCGGTGGTTTTTATAAACCCAGTGATTATCGATAAGGGCGAGGAAAAAAACGAAGAAGAAGGTTGCTTGAGTTTTCCTGAACTGTATATCAATATTAAGCGTGCTGAAGAGGTACGATTGCAGGCTATTAATATTTATGGCGAAGACCTGGTTTATGAAGCAAAAGGCTTACTGGCGCGGGCAATACAACATGAGATTGATCATTTGAACGGAATATTGTTGATCGATCACTGCACTGATACCGACCGGGAAAAGGTCAATCAATTTCTTGAACAACTGGAAAAGAATG